>DLUO01000080.1:2651-3215 GCA_003444595.1 Bacillota bacterium | reverse complement strand
AGATGTGTATAAGAGACAGGTATAAAGCAACCTTATAGCCGGGGATACCCTTCCGGCAGCTACCAGCATGGGGATTTCAAAACCGGTAACCTGGGAAGCAGTTGCCAGAATCGTGAGTAGTATCAACAGGGCGGAGGCACCCAACCCCAGTGCTCCCCAGAAAGCTCCTTTTCTCAATGTTTGGGGATCGGTCAAAGTGCCCATGGGTGCCAGGATAGGGCTCGAGAGAGTAAGGTTATAGGAGGCATAGGCAAGCCCGGACAAGTACCAACTGGGCAGTGTCGCACTTTCCGGGGATGACCATGTTAAATTCACAGAAGAGGAGAAAAGTATATAGAACCCCACCCCCAACACTGCGGCAAGTAAAAAGGGGGTTACAAAACTAATAGCATCAATTACCCTGCCCAGGCCCGATATAACTGTAGCCCCGGAAAGGGCTGCCATAAGGGCCAGGCCGGTAAAAAACGGCAGTCCGAACTCCTGTTCAAAGACGGCACCTGTGCCGGCGACCATGGCCACCAGGATACCAAATAGGAAAATTGTAATGACAAAATCAATCAAAGG
>DLUO01000080.1:0-2429 GCA_003444595.1 Bacillota bacterium | reverse complement strand
CCGAGCCAGCGACCGCCAACTGCATCAACAACCTGCCTGTAAGATGGCCCCCTGATGCAGTAAGCGATAAGCATAACCCTGGCTCCCAAAAAACCAAAAAGAAATGCTGCCAGGAACACCCCGGCGGCTCCCCACAGTCCAAAGTAGCCAAAAAATTGCAGTATTTCCTGACCTGAAGCAAAACCGGCGCCCACGACTGCACCGATATAAACCGCCCCGATTTTACAGGCTGAGAGCTTCTTTTTCGGTTCTATTGATTTTTTATTCATAATACTATGTATATGTGATCTTCACTGCAGAAATATTCCAGGTCACAGATAAGCCCTGCCATGTAATGGTTATTTATTGCATAATAAAATTCTGTTGTTGGTACGATGAGTGAGATAAGCCCCGATGTTCCGTCCTTCAATTAATGTGTTGCCGGTATCGTTCAGCGATGAATTAACCTGGAGGCAGCGGTGTAAAATAAACAGTTCCTGTCTTCCTGTCCACCTTCTCCAGGCGGACCTTGATGGGATCGCCTAGGCGGTATACTTTCCCTTTGCGCTCTCCTCTTAGTTCATACCTTTTTTCATTGAACAAATAAAAATCATCCAGCAGGGAGGTAACGTGTACTAAGCCTTCCACAGTGTTCTCCAGCTCTACAAAAAAACCGAAAGATGTCACCCCGCTGATAACACCGTTATATTCCCGTCCCTCCTTCCCCTCCATAAACTCGACTTTCTTCAAGTCCAGGCTTTCCCTCTCCGCCTCCATGGCCAGGCGCTCCTGCGCGGAGGAATGTTCCACCAGCCGGGGAAGTCTGGCGGCCAGTCTCCGTGACTCTTCAGGGGTCAGACCTCCCTCCAGCGTAGCGCGTAAAATGCGATGTACAAGCAGATCCGGATAACGACGGATCGGGGCGGTGAAATGGGTATAATATCTTGCTGCCAGGCCGAAGTGGCCCATTGGAGACACGCTATAGAACGCCTGGGGTAAAGACCGTAACAGGACATAGTGCACTATATTTTCAGCCGGCTTATTCTTCACGGCCTCCATTATTTTTTGGAACTGCCGCGGGGAGATCTTCTGTAAATCTCCTTCCAGCCTGATATTGAACAAACTTAGAAAATCGCGCAGTGCATACAGTTTTTCCTCCTCCGGCCGTTCATGGACCCTGTAAACAAAGGGGATTTTCAGCCGGTGAAAATGAGCGGCCACCACTTCGTTGCAAAGAAGCATGAATTCCTCAATGATCGACTCGCCGCGCCCGCCTCTATTCACCACTATTTTCAGTGGTTTCCCCTGTTCATCCAGTTTGACCTTTGCTTCCGGAAAGCTAAAATCCAGCGCTCCCCGCTTAAGGCGCCTTGCTTTTAATTTCTCGGCGAGGGCGGCCATATCCCTGAAGACCTGCACTAAGCTGCTGTACCTCTCCTCCAGGAGGCTGTCCCCCTGCAGGATACGGTTTACGTCGCTGTAGGTCATACGCTCATCGCTGCAAATAATGCTGGGATGAAAACTGTACCTTTCCAGTTTCCCATCCTCGTCTAAATCCAGCAGAACGCTGATAGCCAGGCGCAGGGCACCCGGGTTCAAGCTGCAGATCCCGTTGGAAAGGCGGGGAGGCAGCATGGGGATAACCCTGTCCGGGAAATATACGCTGGTCGCTCTGCGGGAGGCTTCCCTATCCAGGGCACTTCGCTCTTTCACATAATAGCTTACGTCGGCAATGTGTACCCCCAGCCGGTAACCGCCTTCTCTTCTTTCCAGGGAAACAGCATCATCAAAATCCCGGGCGTCTTCATCATCGATGGTTACCATCGGCAGCGAACGCAAATCCAGGCGTCCTTCTTCCTCGGCCGCCTTCAGGATATGGTTTTCATCAAGCTGTTCGGACTCTCTTAATACCTTGGAAGGAAAAGTTGAGGGAAAGCCAAATTTTTTCTGGATCGATGTGATGTCAACGCCAGGCTCCCCTTCTAAACCAATTATTTCTATGATTTTACCTTGGGGCAGAGTATATATGCTGTCCGCCCAGCGTGTGATCTGGACAAGGATTTTGTCACCGGGCCTGGCTTTATGCTCACCTTTGATAATTTTTATCTCGGGCAGGCGCCGGTCATCGGGCAGCAAGACACCTCTGCGCCGGTTTCCCCGGTATGTACCGACTACATGTAAGTTACGGCGTTCTAGAACACGGTGAACCTCCCCTTCGCGGCGGCGCCCATTCCGCAAGCCTTTGTGAAGGCGGACGATAACACGATCTTTATGCATCGCGCCCCTTAGCTTTTCCGGGGGGATAAACACATCCGCTTCGCCGGGTGTTTCCGGGAGAAGGAAAGCATAACCCTGGGGATGCCCCTGTAGTACTCCCACCAGCAACCCCATGCCTCTTAAAGGGCTGTAGCGGCCTTGAGGCGATCTGACCACAGAGCCCTCTTCCTCCA
>DLUO01000014.1 GCA_003444595.1 Bacillota bacterium | reverse complement strand
TTGTGATCAGAGAAGAAACGGCTCCCTCCGAATTTTACGTAACAACGCAAAACTCCACTATTCCCGTAGACCTGGATAAGCTGTGCCGGAACCAAATTTTAACACCACAGGAACGGGAGTTTCTCCAGAACACAATTAAAAGTCTGCAGAATAATTAAATTTAATATTTAAAGAAGGGGATTAATTTTGCCTCCTTTAATTAATGCTACAGGAACGATTTTTCATAGCGCTATAAAGGAACCTCCCCTGGCCGGTGAGGCTATTAGGGCCGCAAATACGGCAGCGCTGTCATCACAGGGAGGGTTTGACCATCTGCCTGGTGAAACGCCATCCTTTAATAAACAACCCGAAGAGCTTCTCTGTACTCTTACGGGAGCAGAAGATATACTGGTAGTTAACAATATTCAGGCTGCAGTATTCCTGGTTTTCCGCACCCTGGCCCGAGGGAAGTATGTTCTTATCTCCCGCGAGGATCTGACAGCCGATAAATTCTCCTCTGCTATCATTACCATGTTAAAGCACAGCGGAGCGAGGCTGAAAAAAGTCACCGGAAAGGAGCTCGCCGCACAACTGAGCTCCGGCCGGTCCGCTGGTGACGATGTCTGCTGCCTGTTAAGCATCAACGGCTGGAACGGCCCGGCAATTACCAGAGAGGAAATCTCCTCCGAAAACCAGTGGAGGTCCAAAATTCCGGCAATTAAGATTCTGCATTATGCAGCGCTGCTGGATCTGGCGCATTTTGGCCTGAGCGGGGGGATACAGGTCCAAAAAATTTTCAATAACGGTTTTGACATCATAATTTTCCCCGGCGACAAACTTTTGGGAGGCCCGGCCGTGGGGATTATCGCCGGGAACGAGCGGTACATTTCCCGGATAAGAAAAAATCCCCTATGCGCGGCCTTGAGTGCCGATAGGATAAGCATGGCCGCCCTGGAGGCGACAGTAGAGCTTTTTCTGGGCGATAAGAATGTCGTGCAGAAAATCCCCCTGTTACGTATGATTACAGCACCGGTGGAGCGTATAGAGGAACGTGCCCGGAACCTGGCGGGCATCCTGAAACAGGAGCTGGAGGGCAGGTTCGAAGTGGGGCTGGCCAACGAAAATGCCCAATTGGCAAGGGGAAATCGGGAAACGGAACTGCTGCCGAGCTGTCAGGTTACCTTAAGTTCCCCGGACTACTCGCCCCGGCAGATCTACTCTCTCTTATACAGCGGTAACCCGCCGGTTCTTTCCCGGGTAAAAAAAGGTAAAGTCCTGCTTGATTTAAGATCAGTACCGGAGGAGGAGGACAAAGCACTGCAGGAATCCCTGCTTGCTTCACTCTCGAAAAATAAAGAGGCAGAAAACAAAGTTCTCGATAACGTCTCCAGCCTTATCTGGGTTTTAAACAAAGATAACCGCTTCACTTACGTCAACAAGCCCTGTACAGCTTTTTGGGGCCTGGATGCAGACAGCCTTCTGGAAAGGCCTCTGGAGGAAATACTCAAACCGGGGGAAGCAAATATTTTGCTGGGTGCTGCGGCGGAGGTTTTTAAAAAAGGCAAACAACTCCGCCTGGAGGCCAAGCTGGAAAATGCCGAAGGCATGCCGCGGTGGCTCGATATTACCCTTATGCCGTTTTTTCGCGGCAAACGCCAGGTTGCTGCCGTTACCTTCACGGCTGCAGATGTGACCGAGCGCAAACTCAATGAAGAAGAGTTGAAATATTACAGTATGCACGACCACCTCACAGGTCTTTATAACCGGGTGTACTTTGAGGAAGAGATCCGGCGCCTCAATGCGGAACGACACTACCCAATCAGCGTTGTGGTTTGCGACCTTGACGGGTTGAAGCTGATCAACGACACCATGGGCCATGACCGGGGGGATGAACTCCTAAAAACAGCAGCGCAAATCATCAGGAGACCCTTCCGCTCCTCCGATGTGGTAGCCCGTGTTGGTGGGGACGAATTTGCCGTTATTCTACCGTCTACCGACGAAAAAAGTGTGGCTGATATTGCCGCACGCATCCAAAAAGCTGTAGAGGAACATAACAGGCAAAAAAACGGTATACCTTTAAGTCTTTCTGTCGGCTTTGCTACCGGAACTGATGTTTCCCGGGGAATTCTGGAGATATTCAAGCAGGCCGACAGCAACATGTATAAAAATAAGTTTGGGCGCAGGGAAGCCGTCAAAAAGAGGATTATCGACCACATGCTCTCTCTGCTGGCAGATAAAGACTTCCAGGATGAAAAATATGAAGAACGGTTGCAGCGCATGGTACTCCTCCTGGGACAAGCTATCGGCCTCCCCAGTGATGAACTGAAGGAGATTATGCGGCTGGCGCGGCTGCACGATATCGGCAAGGTAGGCATTGATGATTCCATTCTCTTTAAGAAAGAAGCCCTGAACAAGAAGGAATGGGAAGAAATAAAACGTCACCCGGAGATCGGCTACCGCATCGCCTGCAGTTCAGAAGAAATTGCCCCGCTGGCCGATTTCATCTTGCAGCATCACGAACACTGGGACGGAAGCGGTTACCCCAAAGGGCTGAAGGGAAATGAGATCCATCTCTATTCCCGCATCCTGGCCATTGCCGATGCCTATGAGGCGATGACCAGCCCCAGGCCTTACCGGGGACCTCTTTCCCATGAGGAAGCGATTAAAGAATTGAAAAAAAACAGCGGGCTGCAGTTTGATCCGCGGCTGGTTGACATTTTTATCAGCCTGATAGAGGAACATCCCCAAAATAAAATATGAGGATGATTTATGAATTCAAAAGTCAAAAAGTCCTTTTGGCAGCTCTATGCCTGGGTTTACGACGCTGTTTTGCTGCGTTTTTTACCTTACCGGGAGTTAATTGCCCACGTGACGAGCGCTCTTGATGCCCGCGAGGGGTGGGCTATTCTCGACGCCGGTTGCGGTACGGGGAACTTTATATATCACATCATCCAGGCCTGCCCGGGAGTAAAAGCTGTAGGAGTCGACTTCGCCGCAGCTATGCTGAGCAGGGCTATGCTGAAAATCCGAAAAGCTGCTCCGGTGAGCATAAACAGCGTCATTTTCCGGGAAGCAGACCTTAACTTACCCCTGCCCTTTACCGATGAAGAATTTGCAGGAGCCATCTGTGTCAATGTTCTTTATGCCGTTGATGATCCTAAATTTTTACTGGGGGAAATTTACAGAGTTTTACAAAAAAATGGCAGGCTGATCCTGGTTACACCGCCGGTTCAGCCGCAAATATGGCCAATAGTCAGGGCACATGCCTGCCGTTTAAAGGAAGCGTCTCCTTCAGGCTGGATTTTTACGCTTGCAGGCCAGGTTGTGCGCCTGATTCCGCTTTTAACGGTTTTTTTACTCATAAACATTTTTATCAAAAGCCGGCAATCCTTTCACTTTTTTAATAGAGAGGAGCTTTCCCTGCTGGTAAAAAACTGCGGTTTTGAAGTCGTTTCTATCGTACCTGTCTACGGGGGGCAGGATTGGTTAGTGGAGGCGAAAAAACAGCATTCAGGGCTACTTTAAGGGGAGGATAAAGCGTGAGGGAAGTAGTAATTACCGGCTTGGGAGCAGTGGCGCCCAACGGCGTGGGGAACGATAATTTCTGGAGCGCCCTCAAGGAAGGCAAATCCGGCATTCGCCGGATCAGCCGCTTTGACGTTTCAGGATACCCTTCACAGATAGGAGGCGAAATTCCCCCGGAGTGGATCGAATCCCTTGAGTCCCTTGAGAGCCGTGAAAACGGCAGGCCGTGGAGCGCCCGCCTGATTCTCGCCGCAGCACGCCTGGCGCTGCAGGATGCCGGAATTTCGCAGGATGAGTTTCACGCCTCACAATCCGGTATCTGGGTTGGTGTCAGCACTTCCGATATGGGGGTGGTGGAGAGCGAATACGAGAGATTCAGGGAAAGCGGTTTCACCAAACCCACGAATGTCTACTACTCCTTTCCCCATACAGCAGCCAGTGAGCTCGCGTCAGCGCTTAAATGTCCAAGTCAGGTGATAACCGTATCCGCGGGATGTCCCTCCGGGCTTTTCAGTATTATTTACGCCGCAGAGTCGATTATGCAGGGAAATACACAGGTGGCTCTGGCGGGCGGAGGTGACGCTCCTTTAACTCCTCTGGCATATGCCTCTTTTTGCTCTGCCGGGCTCATGCCTACGACATATAATGATGCCCCTCAGGCGGCCAGCAGGCCTTTTGATGCCAAAAGAGAAGGAGGGGTTCTGGCCGAGGGCGCCGGTATGGTTGTACTTGAGGATGCGGAACACGCCTCTCTCCGCGGCGCAAAAATTTATGCCCGGCTTGACGGTTGGAGTATTTCTAACGCCACTTCACCTAAACAGCTAAAAGCATCCTTTGTGGCCTCGCTATCGGGAGCCCTGCGTAAAGCAGGCCTTTCTCCTGTTATGATCGACTATATAAGCCCTCATGCCCCCGGTGATAAATTGATCGACAAGATGGAAACCATGGCCATTAAAGAGGTTTTTGGCAGCTTTGCCTGCAATGTACCGGTTAGCTCCATCAAATCCATGATTGGCAACCCGCTGGCCGCAGCGGGTCCGTTACAACTCATTGCAACCGTCCAGATAATTCAACACAGGTATATTACACCTACCATTAACTACGAGTATCCCGATCCGTCCTGTGACCTGGATTGCGTCCCCAATAAGGGGCGCGTGGCCAGGGTTAACCGGGCGCTTATTAATTTACATGGTATTGGGGGAGCCAATGCTTCCCTGGTCATAAAGGGGCAGTAAAAAGAGGTGAGCGTGACATGGACTTCTCCTTTTTAATTACGTGGCTCCTGGCTATAACTGCTGTAGCAAACGCCGTTTTAGGCGTTATTGCTTTTCGGAAAGCTCCCCGTGCCTTTCTTAATCGCCTCTTTTTGGGCCTGGCGCTCAATGTTTCCCTTTGGGCCCTGGCCGTTATGGTTATTACTATTAAATCCGATTATAACGGCCTGCTTCTGTGGGTCAGGATCTCTCAGGCCATAGCGGCCTTAATACCGTGGTTTGTCTATGCATTGGTCTATGCCTTTCAGGGAAATAAAGATTATCATAATCGCAAAATCTTATCTCTGCTCTTTGTCAGCATGGTGCTGGCTGCCGCAAGCTTTACACCGGCCATGATAGCGGGCCTGCAATTTCCCCTGGAGAAAAAAGAACTGGTCTATGGCCCTTTTTTCCCGTTGTATGCTTTATACTTTAGCGCCGTAGCCATTTTCACTGTCTATGCGCTTTACCGGCAACTCCGCCTCTCGAGGGGTTTGGTCCGCTACCAGTTGCGTTATTTTTTCGGCGGCATGCTTATTTCTTTTATCATGGGCTCTTTAGCCAACCTGTTTTTGCCGTTGCTGAAGATCACAACCCCGGATTTACGCCACTTTGGCCCTGTATTTACCTTTATCATGGTTATCTCCATCACTTATGCCATCGTAAAATACAGGTTAATGGACATACGGATAGCTGTGCGCAAGGTTGCGGCCTATTTTTTAGCCATAGCCCTGCTGGTCGGGGTTTACAGCCTTTTAATGGTGGTGATGGAAAATTTCCATATCTACCTGGAGCACAATATTTTGCCATTCACAATCATTCTGGTGATCCTGGTTGCCATATTATTCCAGCCGCTGAAAGATCAAATGCAGTCCCTTGTCGATCGCTTATTATACCGGGGCGCCTATGATTATTATAATATTTTGACCGACGCCAGCAGAGCCATGGTGTCCATCCTGCAGATGGATGTACTGCTCGATTCCCTGATGGACAAGGTAGTAAACACCATCTATATCGAGCAGGGCACTTTTTTCATGAAAAACCGCGACGGTTCCTTTACCGTGGCAGCCGAAAAAACCATGGAGCCCTTTTCATCGGCAGGAGAGGTCGAGCTGAAGCCATGGAATCCTCTCCTGGTTTATCTCCGGCAGAAGCGCGATGTCCTGTTGCTTAGCGATTTAGACGCCCAGGAAAATGATGAACACCGTAAAACCCTGGTTGCGGAGATGAAAAAACTGCGCGCTGAAGCTATTGTGCCGATTGTCATGGAATCACAACTGGAAGCTGTTGTTTCCCTGGGAAGCAAAATTTCCGGCGAGCCGTATTCCAGGGAGGATGTGAGCCTGCTCTCTACCTTGAGTTATCAGGTTGCCGTGGCGCTGAAAAATGCCCGGCTTTACCAGGAAGTCCTGGAAATAAAGCGTTACCTGGAGAATATCCTGAAAAATATGGGCGACGGGCTGATAGCTATAGATTCACGGGGAACGATAACCACCTTTAACAGCATGGCGGAGAAGTTGACCGGCATTCCGGCCGGAGAGGCCCTGGGCCGCAAGGCGGTGGAAGTTCTGGCGCCGGGACTCTGTCTTCCCATCATGC
>DLUO01000013.1 GCA_003444595.1 Bacillota bacterium | reverse complement strand
ATGCCGGGCGCACATAAGAAAAAGCCCCGCTCTTTTATAAGCAGGGCCTATAATCGATTCGGAGCTATTCCTTTTCTTTGGGGCCGGGAAGAACTTCCTCTCCGGATTTTTTAGTAAAGAGGAGTTTTTCCTCGTCCTTTTCTTTATCAACGATAATGGTGTCCCCCGCAGTAAAAGTACCCCGTAACATCTCCTCGGAAATCCCGTCCTCCAGTCTTTTTTGGATAACACGCCTTAAAGGACGGGCACCGTAGGTGGGATCAAACCCCTCTTTAGCCAGCAGCGCTTTCGCCTCCGGTGTAACTTCCAAGCGCAGTCCGTACTCGGCAATACGTTTCGCCAACTCGTTCAACATCAGGTTGACTATCTGAGAAATATCTTCTTCCGTAAGCGATTTAAAAACGATGAGGTCGTCTACTCTGTTTAAAAATTCCGGCCGGAAAGTGCGCTTGAGTTCATCGAGCAGCCTGTTTTTCATCTGCTCATAAGTTTTCTCTGCATCCGCAGGCCTAAAGCCCATTACCTGCTGCTTTTTGATAAAATTCGCCCCCACGTTGGAGGTCATGATTATCACTGTATTGCGAAAATTGACCGTCCGCCCTTTACCGTCCGTTAAACGCCCATCCTCCAGGATTTGCAGGAGAATGTTAAAAACATCGGGATGGGCTTTTTCTATTTCGTCCAGGAGAATGACACTGTAAGGCTGACGCCGCACTTTTTCTGTCAACTGTCCGCCTTCCTCGTAACCCACATACCCCGGAGGGGCACCGATAAGGCGGGCCGTAGTATGCTTCTCCATATATTCGGACATATCCAGGCGGACAATATTTTCCTCATCCCCAAAAATTGCCTCCGCCAGACTGCGGGCCAGCTCTGTTTTTCCAACGCCGGTAGGTCCAAGGAAAATAAAGGAACCGATAGGCCTTTTGGGGTCTTTTAAACCCGCCCGCCCGCGGCGGATCGCTCGTGAAACAGCCTGAACGGCCTCATGCTGCCCGATAACTCTCTCGTGCAGGATCTCCTCCATACGCAGCAAGCGAGCCGTTTCCTCCTCCGCCAGCTTTTTCACCGGAACTCCTGTCCAGCTGGAAACAATATGGGCAATGTCCTCATCAGTTACTACAGCCTGATCGGATACTACCTTCTTCTGCTCCCATTCCTTTTTGAGCTCATTAAAGCGAGCCCTGAGCTGCTGCTCTTTATCTCTCAGCCGGGCAGCGTGCTCAAACTCCTGGTTCCTAACGGCTGCCTCTTTTTCCTGACGAAGGGCTTCCATTTTCTCTTCCATTTCCTTCAAATCGGGGGGAGCAGTATAATTGCGAAGCCTGACACGCGAAGCCGCTTCATCAATAAGGTCAATGGCTTTATCGGGAAGAAAACGATCCTGGATATAGCGGTCCGCCAGTTTAACAGCGGCTTCCAGCGCTTCATCGGTAATTTTGACACGGTGGTGAGCTTCATAGCGGTCACGGAGACCTTTTAAAATCTCCAGGCTCTCGTCTTTGGTAGGCTCTCCAACCATGATCGGCTGAAAACGCCTTTCCAAGGCCGGATCCCGTTCGATATATTTCCGGTACTCATCAACTGTTGTAGCCCCAATAGCCTGCAGCTCACCTTTGGCCAGTGCCGGCTTGAGTATATTAGAGGCGTCAATTGCCCCCTCTGCCGCTCCGGCTCCGATAATCGTATGCAGCTCGTCAATAAAAATAATTACGTTTCCTGCCTGCTGAAGCTCCAGCATTAACTTGCGCAGGCGTTCTTCGAATTCACCGCGGTACTTCGTTCCTGCTACAACAGCGGCCAGCTCCAGGGTTACAACCCTTTTATCCCTCAGTATATCAGGGACGTCGCCTTCAGCAATGCGCTGGGCCAGCCCCTCCGCGATTGCTGTCTTACCTACACCGGGTTCACCGATCAGGCAGGGGTTGTTTTTTGTCCTGCGGCTTAAAATTTGGATAACCCTTTCAATTTCTTTTTCCCGGCCGATGACAGGATCAAGTTTCCCCTCCCGTGCCATTCTGGTAAGATCGCGGCCGAAAGCGTCCACTGTCGGTGTCTGGGGAACATTTTTGCCGCCCGGACCGCCGCCTATTTGGGTTTCTCCGCCCAACAGCTGGATTACCTCCCGTCGCGCTTTTTTCAAATCTACTCCTAAAATCGTTAACACCTGGGCTGCAATACCTTCACCTTCTCTTAGAAGGCCAAGCAAAAGATGTTCCGTCCCCACATAATTGTGTCCGAGGTTCTGACCCTCTTCAATGGCCAGTTCTATTACCTTCTTGGCTCTGGGGGTGTAACTGATCCCCTGCACCAGTGTCTTTTCACCTTTGCCGGCAATCTTCTCTACTTCGAAACGGACACGTGACAGCTCCACACCGAGGTTTTGCAGGCTGCGCGCTGCAATACCCGAACCTTCACGCACCAAACCCAGGAGAATATGTTCAGTGCCTATGAAGTTATGGTTTAACCTTTTGGCTTCTTCCTGAGCCAGTACCAGGACCTGTTGTGCTCTTTCCGTAAATCTTCCGAACATAAACATTTTGATTACACTCCTTTCCTTTAATATAGATTACGGTAAATACTTCTGGATCTGTACTGCTCTTTCCAGATCCCTTTCATAGGCGGTCAGAGTCCTTCCTTTAAGATACTGCAGGCATCCCGGACGAGTTAGAACCAGAAGCTCGTTTAAGACTTTTACAGGAACGTTTGTTATTAAACCCAGATCCACACCCAGTCGAACATCGGAAATGAGCTGCATGGCTTCGTTGGAATCAATCAGCCGGGAGTATTTTAGCAGGCCAAAGGCCCTTCCGGCTCTATCAGCCAGCTTTTCTCTTCCTTCATTCAGAAGGTGCTCCCTGGCATTTTTCTCCTGGTTGATGAGCTGCCTGGTCACACTGTAAAGGTTATGCCATATCTCTTCCTCGGATTGGCCCAGCGTAATCTGGTTGGATATTTGTAATAAGTTGCCCGTTATTTCCGTTCCTTCTCCATAAAGTCCCCTTACAGCGAGGCCGACCTGGTTTACCGCTGCCAAGATACGGTTTATCTGCTGAGTAATAACCAGGGCCGGGAGATGCAGCATCACGGAAGCTCGTAATCCGGTGCCCACGTTGGTTGGACATGCTGTAAGATATCCCTTTTCCTCGTGAAAAGCATAGTCTACCTGCGATTCCAGGAAATCATCGTATCGTGAAGCTTCCTGCCACGCTTTTTCCAGTTGTAACCCCGGTAAAAGACATTGTATCCGGAAATGATCTTCCTCATTTACCATAATGCTTATGACTTCATCATCCCTGAGCATCAAAGCGCTAAAACGGCTTTCCTTGGCCAGAAGGGGGCTGATTAAATGTTTTTCTACCAGTACCTGGCGGAATATCTGCGGCAGGCTACTAATGCTCAACAGTTGCAGTCGCATATTGGCATCTCCCTGGTTTTCCATAACTTTTTCAGCCAGCATAAATACTTTTTCCCTTTGTTCATCGGATGCCAGGGGAGGAAAGGGTAATTTCCGGACATTCCGTGCCAGTCTTATGCGGCTGCTGATCACAATATCAGCGTCCGGCCCGCTCCCTTCCATCCACTTGCTGGCAATCTCCACTCTTCTTTCTTGTTGCAATTGGTCTTCCTCCATGCTCTCCTTATAAATTTCTTCCAGAGGTTTATTCCTGTCTTTAGGATTGCTCGAGGCAAATTTTTCTTTTTCACTCATGATTATCACCTCTAAAAGGAAGCTTTCCTTCAAGTTTACGAATTTTGTCCCGGAGCTCGGCTGCTTCTTCAAAAGCCTCCTCGGCAACTTTTCTTTGCAACTCTTCCCTTAGCCTTTCCACTTCTTTTTTTATCCTAACAAAAGAACCCGCCCTGGCCGGAATTTTTCCCATATGTTTCTGGTTGCCATGAAGACGGCGAAGCAGTGGAGCCAGGTTTTTGTCGAAAACTGTATAACACTGGTCACATCCGAAACGGCCAATCTGGCCAAATTGGGTATAAGTCAGCCCGCACTCCGTGCACTGCAAACCACTGTAACCGGTCGGCGCAACCGCTTCAGAATCCCCAGGGGGGACAAAGCTCATCAATTCTGAAAAGAATTGATGCAGAGGGAATTTTCCTTCAAAGGAAAGCTCCCCGCCCTTTTCCCTGGCACAAGCATCGCACAGGTAAAGCTCTGTTTTATGTCCATTGATAATTTTAGTTACATGTACAGAGGCAGCCTTTTTCCCGCATTTCTCACAAAGCATAACTTCTTCCTCCTTTTTAGTATAATCTACGCCAGTTTTATAAGCATGATTATCATATCTTTGAGCAACCGGCCCCGCAACGTTTCCTGTAAAGACTTATCATTAATATTGGTCAGACCGTCTAATACTGCTTCCATTAGTCTTGATTCCCGAAGTGAAATGTATTTTAACTCATAAAGCCTTTGAATCAACCCCCTGGCCCGGTCGTCACTTATCCTTCCCGAGGTTATGTCCTGAAACAACATCTCCAGGATGTTATCCAGAGAAGCTTGTAGTTTTCTAATCCGGACAAATCCCTTTCCACCCCTTTTGCTTTCGACCAGATAACCCTTTTCCAATGTAAAGCGGGTTTCCAGAACATAATTAACCTGTGAAGGAACACAATTGAATTTACCGGCCAGTTCCTTTCTTTTAAGATCGATATAACCTGAAGGGCTTAAAGTAAGGAGCTTTTTAAGATATTCCTCCATACCGTCGGCAAGGTTGCTCATTTTTCCTCCCCTTTTCATCCTGTCCTTGAGCTAGGCTTTTCCTGATACCGGTTTTTTTATACTTTGACTTTCTTTGACCTTAATTTATTATACCCCATGATACTGTTACATATGCAAATTTCATTTTAGGAAATTAGCGAGGATTATCGGCCAGTATCGTAATTTTAATGCTGTTTATCTCTTTAAATTACAATATTTTAATAAAATGCTAATAATAGCGTTAAAGGTAAGTATAGGTCAATAACCGGGGATGTACTTTTAGTATCCCTTTAAAAAACGCCGGTTTCTTTAAAAGAATCCGGCGTTGAGATGCTAATAAATTTTGGTTATCTTATTTTATTCATGTTCCTGCTGAAAATACCACTCTTCCAACTCCTTGAAAGTGGGGATTTTCTCTCCTCTCCGGCAAACTGTCTTTATTGCCCGCACATAAAGTACCTGATAGTAATAAAAATAAGAACTGCAAACCCCACAAAGATGAGACCAGAGATTCTCCTGCCGCCACATGCGGATAAGCAAGCGCGTACATTCCGGGCACGGTTTCCAGCGATAGGCAAAAACCCACTCCCAGAAATGTTCCTGAAATAAGTTCAGGTTTTCTTCAATTTTTCTTCTTCTTTTCTCCTGTAAACTCACAACATTCACCAGTCATTGTCTCCTTATCCAGGTAATGTTTGGATTTTTCGCTCATCTGTTATTCTAACCATTTTAGCCATGAAGATACATTGTTGCAT
>DLUO01000181.1:2894-7648 GCA_003444595.1 Bacillota bacterium | reverse complement strand
AAGGAGCGTTGCATAAGGAGTGGTGCAGTATGTCCGTGATGATGAAGAAGATCCTAGGCGTTATTTTATTCTGGATTTTACTGGCGGCAACTTTTTCAGTTGCGGGGTGCGCCAGGGATGCCGCGCCGCCTCTTCCCCCGGAGAACCTGGAAGAAGAGGGGCAGGGGCAGGAAAAGGAGTCATCTCCTGAAAATAAGGTGGTGCTTTATTTCCTCAGCGAGGACACAAACATGCTTGCCGGCGAAGAAAGGGAAATCGACGCCGGAGACAAAGATTTTCAAGTCGCGGTTCTGGAAGAGCTGATTAAAGGGCCGCAAAATCCCAGCCTGGGCGCCACAATTCCCCCTGATGTAAAGGTGCTTGGCATAACGGTTGAAGAAAAGGATACTGCTGTCGTGGACTTTTCCAGGGAGCTCCTTACCAGCCACTGGGGCGGCTCCATGGGAGAAATTATGACCGTTTACTCCGTGGTGAATACGCTGGCCTCTCTCCCCGGCATCGAACAGGTAAAGTTTCTTGTAGAGGGGGAAGAAATAGAAACCCTGACGGGTCATCTCGATATTTCTGAACCTGTCGAACCGGATTGGGATCTGGCCCAAAAGTAAGGCCGGCCCTTGCTCACCCTCGACTTGCTGCTTTGCCCATTCGATTCTTTTTATAGCATAGCTGCCATTTCCCAGATAATCAACCCGGGCAGGAGGGCATAATCCTCCGTGGGCAGGTAATGAGCAGCCGACGCGTCGTAAAGTATATTGGCGGAGGGCGGGAACTCCTCATCGCCCTCCCATAAAACAAAACCCAGGGGAACTCGCGGAAGCGGGCGTAGGATTATCGAGGCGTCCCCGAAAGAAGCCTTTTCGCCACCAAGCGATAAAGCTGTTTCTACAAATTTTTCCGCTTTTTGACCGAAATATTTTAACAGGGGCTTAATCGTTCTTTTTTGATACGGTTCAACATAAATTAAGCCGCCGGGAAGCTCCTTGAAAGTAATCCATTCTTTCTTCAAAGGGGTGCCGTCGGCATGAGATAAATAATGAAGGAACAGTATCTGTAATTGAATGGAGACGCCCCTGCCGTCCAGCAGAGATTTTACTTCTCCGCTGCGGTGATGGATGAAATATTTTCTGTTCAGGTACGGCAGGATAAAGCTCTCTTGTTCCCTGTTGTAAATTACACCGCTGTTCAGGCAAACGAACTTGGGGTCTTGCTCTGAGAGCTCGTTTACGGCCTTATCCAGGGCTACACCCAGATTGAATTTTTCTCTTTCGCTTAACTCATGCTGTTTCAAGGTTCCATCCTCCTGTCCAATTATTTATTGGGAAAAACAACGATGGGAAGGAAATGAAGATGTATCTTGTCAGTGCCTGCCTTTTAGGTTTGAAAACACGTTTTGACGGCAGCAAAGCTGCTCTTAGCGGTGCAACGACAGTACCCCTGGAAGAACTTATACCCGTATGTCCCGAACAGTTGGGAGGGCTTTCTACACCGCGCCTTCCTTCCGAAATTCAAGGAGGGCGGGGAGAGGATGTCCTAAAGGGGACGGCACCGGTATTGAATTCCGCGGGGGAAGATGTTACGGGTTATTTTTTACAGGGCGCCGAAGCAGTCCTGTACCTGGCCGGTCTTTATAAAGTTAAAGCAGCTTATTTGAAAGACGGCAGCCCCTCTTGCGGGTCATGTTATACCTATGACGGAACATTCTCGGGAAGACGTTTCCCCGGCGGCACGGGTGTTACCGCCGCCCTGCTGCGTAAAAATGGGATCCCTGTTTTTAATGAGCATGACCTGTTTTTCCGCTGCTCAGCTGCAGACACGAAATCCAGGAGAAAGATCACTTAATTCTATATTCTTTCCAAAATTTCCCGCGGTATCTTTCCGGGATAAAGCCTGATCATTTTTTTATAGTTTCTCAGAGCAAAGAGGCATTCCCGGAACATCTGCAGGCGGTAAGCAAAACCCCTGTAAAGCCCCAATTTTTCTTCTTTTGTGACATGAGTCAGACCCTGCAGTTCCGGATAATGTACGGTTTTTTGGGCCAGTTCCGCGTATTTGGAGAGCAGTATTTCCACCCCGAAACGCGACCAACTGAGCTCCGGCAGCATATTGACGAATTCCCTGGATAAAGCGCGCTGCCCGTTTAAAATGGAAAAATAGTGCTGCGCAAGGTTAACGCTGCTTTTTTTGCCATGGCGGAAGATGCCCACGGTCATGGCTGCCGGTTGAGGGCCCTCCAGGGGAGACAACAACTGTTCCAGGTGTTCATTTTGCAGGTTAATCAGGTCGGCGTCAAGAAAAAGATAGCGGTCTGCATCGGGAACCTCTTCCAGTCCGGCCTGCAGGGCGGCACCCTTCCCCCTGTTCTTTTCCCAGCGCAGCAGCTTCACCGGGAACCCCGCCGCTATCCCTGAAGTATTATCTATAGAACCGTCATCCAGGACAATTGTTTCGTCAACAAGGGGGCTGTTTGTTACTACCTTCAGGACAGCGGCCAGTCGTGGTTCTTCGTTATAGGCAGGTACAAGGGCAACCGTTTTAGAAGCAGTCAAAATAACCCCTCTCCTATCCGCAAGTATGAGCAAGCATAATCAAAAATATTTTAAAGAATGCTTAATAATTTTTTCTATAAAAAAAATGGATTTCCTTTGCGTTGAATATCTTTTTTACTTTTGCCATAACCCCTGTAACACTGCAGGGGTTACTTGTATATATTATATTAAGTTAAAAAGCAATACTGAAAGGAGGGAAAAGCAATGTCAAACAGTTTTGGTTTGTCTGTAAAAAAACAGTTGCTAAAGGTTGAACGGGTGATCAATGAAAAAACAGTGAGGAGAACTATTGAGGCGGATATAGAACTGCCTTTTAAAGTGATTAAAATTTTCGACGTAATTGCCAGGGTCGATGATGTTGAATCAGAAGTGGGCGCCGATATGGTAGAGATTAGCGGTACTATTGAGAAAGAACTTTTTGTGGTGGATAGAGGCGACCTGGCACGCAGTATAGAAGAAGAAGTCCCCTTCCGCATAGTCGTTGATATTAAAGGTGCAGCACGCGGGATGAATGTTCAAGTGGACATCAAGGTGTTGTCTGTGGATGCCAATTTTATCGATTCTCAAACTGTTCGCCAGGCTATTGTTTTGGAAATCTTTGTTAAAGTGACGGAAACAAAACAGATCGAAGTAGTAGTTGATGTCGATGATACCGACATTAGAGTTAGCAAAGAGCTCCTAAAAGTTGACAGCGTTGTCGGTGAAGACACGGTAAGGCAGGCTATTACGCCAACGGTAACTTTGCCCATTACGGCCAGAAAGATTTTCCGTATTCATCCTTCAGTTCGTGATGTAACAGCTGAGGTGCGCACCGATACGGTTATTTTGCGCGGGATTATCCATAAGCAGGTATTTGTTATCGATGAAGGCGGGCTGATCCGTCATGCTGCCGAGGACGTTCCCTTTACCAAAACAATAGATATTCCGGGAACCAGGTCGGGGATGCATGTACAGTTCCGGGTAAAGGTATTTTTAGAGGATTTCGAAATCGTCGATCCTCCCAGCCGCGAGCTGCGCCAAACTTTAATCATTGAAGCTTTCGTTAAGGTTACCGAGACTGTACAGCTTGAAGTTGTTGTTGATGTTGAGGGAAGACATATTGTTGTTAACAAAAAGCTGCTGAAAGTGGAAAGCGTTGTCGTAGATGTACTCCAGCAGGAGACACTGCGCTCGAATGTTAAACTGCCGGCCCAGGCTATCAAGATCTTTGAAATCCTTGGAGATGTCATTAATCTTGAAGCAGAAGCCCGTTTTGATCAGGTGATCGTAAAGGGAGTACTGCATAAACAGATCTTTTTTGTCGATCACGGCAACCTGGTGCGTCATACCAGGGAGGATGTCCCCTTCAGGTTTGTTAAAGATGCTCCCGGTGCCCGTCAAGGGATGAACGTGCAGGTACGTGTCCGTATTATTGGCGATATTAGGCATAGAATTATTGACAGGCAGGGATTAAAGATAGAGCAAACGGCCGTGCTTGAAATTTTTGTCAAAGTCACCCGTACCGTGCAACTGGAAGTAGTTGTCGACGTTAAAAGAGAAAGGCCGATTATTACACCACCGCCAAAAGAACGAAAAGATGACAGGGACAGGAGAGATGACAGAGATCGAAGAGATGATCGAGATCGCAGAGACGACAGAGACAGGAGAGACGACAGGGACAGGAGAGACGACAGGGACAGGAGAGATGATAGGGATAGGAGAGATGATAGAGACAGGAGAGATGATCGAGATCGCAGAGATGATGACAGAGATCGCGGAGACCGGCATGACAAATAATTAAAAATCAAATACACAGGAGCTTCCTTTTGGATTTACTTGAACCCCTGTAACATTACAGGGGTTGATTGTATATATTATAGTGAGCTTTTTAATAAGTTAAGTTGAAAGGAGGGAAATAACATTGTCCAAAGACTTAATTGTAGAGCGGCGATTACTTAAAGTAGAGCGGGTTATCGGTGAAAAAACGGTAAGAAGTACTGTAGAAGCCCGGATTACATTACCTTTTAAAGCCATAAAGGTATTTGATGTAATTGCCAGCGTCACCGACGTGGCAACAGAGGTAAGGGAAGGCGGCGTTATGGTCTCCGGAATCATTCACAAGCAACTCTTTGTAGTTGATCTCGGTGATATAGTCCGCCATGTGCCGGAAGATGTTCCTTTTGAAGAATTTGTCGGTATCCCCGGTGTTATGCCCAATATGAACCCGCA
>DLUO01000181.1:2425-2603 GCA_003444595.1 Bacillota bacterium | reverse complement strand
TAAAAGTAGACAGTGTAGTGGGCGAGGATACTGAATTCTTTACCCTTACACCTACCGTTACCTTACCGATTACCGCCAAAAAAATTTTCCGGATCATACCGTCAGTCCGTGATGTCTCGGCCGAAGTACGTGATGATACTGTTATTATCCGCGGTGTGATCCACAAGCAGATCTTCCT
>DLUO01000181.1:0-2090 GCA_003444595.1 Bacillota bacterium | reverse complement strand
CAAACAGTGGTTGTAAAAGCCTTTGTCAAAGTAACGGAGACCCTGCAACTCGAGGTTGTCGTTGATGTAAAGGGTCCCGGTATAAAGGTTAACAAAAAGCTCTTAAAGGTTGAAAGCGTAGTAGTGGATGTTCTGCAGCAGGAAACGGTACGCGCCACCGTCGTCCTTCCTCAGAAACCGAAAAAGATCCTGGAGATCGTGGCCGAGATTGTCAGCCTGGAAGCCGAGGTCCGTTCAGACGAGGTAATGGTTAAGGGAATACTGCACAAACAAATCTTTTTTGTCGATGAAGCGGGAGATCTGCTGCGTCATTTCAGGGAAGATGTGCCTTTCCGTTTCGTCAAAGAAGCGCCTGGGGCCCGTCCGGGCATGAATGTACAGGTGCGCGGCCGAATTATCGGTGATGTTAGGTTCAGGCTTGATGGCAAGAAGGTGGAGCAAACAGCCGTCGTGGAAATTTTTGTCAAGGTAACGCGTACCGTCCAGTTGGAAGTGGTTGTGGATGTTACTAAAGTGGCGCCCACTCCGCCGCCAACACCGCCGCCGAAACCGCCAAAACCGCCGGTACCGCCGAAACCCCCTGCTAGGAAATATATTGTGCAAAAAGGCGATACGCTCTTTTTAATTGCCAAGCGTTTTGGGGTTTCTTTGGATGCGCTGATTAGGGCTAACCCGCAGATTAAAAATCCCAACCTTATCTTCCCGGGCGACGTGGTCTTTATCCCGCAGGCGCATGTAGCGCCGAAGCCAGGAATGAAACGGGTTGTCGTGCAAAAAGGCGATACGCTCTTTTTAATTGCCAAGCGTTTTGGGGTTTCTTTGGATGCGCTGATCAGGGCTAACCCGCAGATTAAAGATCCCAACCTTATTTTCCCGGGGGATATTGTCTTTATTCCTTAAGGAATAGTTGGAAGAGGCTGTTCCAATGTAAATCATTGGGCAGCCTCGATTGCTTTTTATGGCATAATTTGTTATCATGCAGGATTATATTACATAAATTTTGAAAAAAACACCAGAAAGATTTCTTAAACCTTTCTTCAGTAGGAGGCTGCTAAAAGGAAGGACAAGGCGTAATATACAGTTTGAGTATTAATTGTAATAAGATTATAATTATAACATAAATTAACAGCTATGTAAGAAAGGAGAAACTAAGCTTATGTTGAAGAAGAAACGTTTTTTGGTCATGGCCTCCCTGGTTTTACTTCTTGTCTTCTCCCTTGTTTCTACTGCAGCCGCAGCTCAGGTAACAGGAACTGTTACCATCAACGGCAAAAAGGTTCCCGTAAACATTATCCAGGTAGGAGAAGGAAAACAGCCGGTATACAGGATTGAAGTCCCCTGGCAGGATTTTTGGGGAAACAAGAAAATCACCATCTATTATACGATTAATTTAAAACAGTTTTATCCGGGCACATCGCCTGCACCGCAGAAGCCTGCGCCCGAGCCGGAACAGCCCGCACCTGAGCCGGAGCAACCTGAACCGGAACAACCCGCACCCGAGCCGGAACCTTCGATATTAACGGCTGAGGAGATGCAGATGTTCAATCTTGTAAACCAGGAAAGGGCAAAAATGGGTTTAAAAGCGCTTAAAATTCATGAAGGCCTTGTCAAGCTGGCGAGATTGAAGAGCAAAGATATGATCGACTTGGGCTATTTTGCGCATCAATCCCCTACATATGGATCGCCCTTTGATATGATGCGCAAAGCGGGAATCTCTTACAGCTATGCGGGAGAGAACCTTGCCGGAGCATCGACTGTCTCCCGGGCGCATACATCGCTCATGAACAGCCCGGGGCATCGGGCCAATATTTTGAATGCCAACTATACGCATGTCGGGATCGGCATTGTAAACGGCGGGCCATATGGAAAAATGTTTACACAGATGTTTATTGGAGTAAAATAAACCTCCTTGTTAACACTTACAGCGGGAGCGACGGAAACATTAAAGCTTTAAAGTAATTGAGGGCTGTTTTATGATGCTGACGTGGGGCGGAGACCTATGTTAACCTCTTAAAAAGGTCATCCGCCCTTTTTTATTCCCGATCATTTCTCCCGCGGCATACAGATAATCCTGTCTCTTATACACATCT
>DLUO01000173.1:4101-8805 GCA_003444595.1 Bacillota bacterium | reverse complement strand
ATTGTAAAAAAACATAAGGATAATATTTATATACTCAGCCAGAGTCTGTATCATTAATAATTTAGCCCCCTTATTATCTCTCTATTCAATTAGTATCACTTTTCGGTAAAGGAACAGGGTCGTATCCCCCAGGGTTAAAGGGATGGCATCTTAATATTCTCCTTAAACCCAGAAAGAGCCCCTTCAAAACTCCGTATTGCATTACTGCCTCATAGCAGTATTGTGAGCAGGAAGGGTAAAAGCGGCATCTTGGGGATAAAAAAGGGGAAATTGCTCTTCTGTAGGCCATTATTAAGAACAATACAATAAATTTCATTTGATGAGCTTTCCTTTTGCCAGCAATTTTTGTAATTCCCTTACCGCTTCTGAATAAGACATCCCTGCGGCACCTTTTCTGGCAATAACAACAATATCGAATCCTTCTTTACTTATAGCCTGCAACAAAGAACGGAATGCCTCTAGATAAAGCCTTTTTAAACGATGTCTTATTACGCTTTTTCCCACTTTTTTACTTACTGATATTCCCAACCTGTTATAACTTAGACCGTTTTTTCTGATAAAAAGTATTGTTTTCCCGCTTGCCTGCGCTTTTCCTTGTTTATATACCTTTTGAAACTCATAGTTTTTACGAAGTTTTTCAATTTTTCGGGCCTTGATTTCCTTACACCTTTTTCCTTTTTTTTAGGCAGACAGTCTTTTTCTTTCTTTCTTTCTTCTACGTTTAATAATATTACGCCCTGCCGTAGTTTTCATTCTTTTTAAAAAACCGTGTAATCTTTTACGTTTTCGCTTTTTGGGTTGATATGTTCTTTTCACCTTAAAAAACCTCCGCTTTTTACATATGTTGCTTCAGTAAAACTCTGGAACTCATTATAACTTATCTTTTTAATTGATGCAACATTTGACACCCCTTTTTGATTTTTTCTTTTTATCAGCAAATCAAGGAGTAAAAAACACAATAAAGCCTTTTAAGACTTCATATGCTCTTTTATGAGCTTTTACTTTTATTGCAGGGCTTGCCCTATTCTGTTATTATATTGTTGTGTATAACCATTTTTCCTAATCTTATCCACAGAAATTGTGGATAAGATTTCCCCTATTGTGGATAAGATGTTTGGGGGTTTTTTATTATGGAAGAGCATTTAGCTGATATATGGCGGTCCGTGTTACTGGAAATGGAAAAAATCCTTAGCAAACCCAGTTATGAAACATGGTTAAAAACAACCAGGCCTCTAAAGCTGCAAAATGACACTTTAATCGTCGAGGTGCCAAACGAATTTACTAAAGACTGGTTACAAAATCATTACCGCTCTACTATTTCCAATGCTGTACAAAAGGTAAGCAACTGCGATTATTACATACAATTTGTTACACCACAGAGCAGCGCTTTTAATGAACAAAGAAACCGTATTAAAAACCATTCCTTAAACCACAAAGCTTCCCATTCTGACGAACATATGGGAAAAAAAGATTTTTCCGGTACCTGTAAATGGTTAAACCCCAAATACACTTTTGAAAGTTTCGTCATAGGAAGTAGCAACCGGCTGGCCCATGCTGCTTCCCTGGCAGTAGCAGAGGCTCCTTCCCGGGCCTACAACCCTTTGTTTATTTATGGCGGCGTCGGTCTGGGGAAAACTCACCTGATGCATGCCATCGGGCATTATGTAATTTCCCATAACACCAGTGAAAAAGTTGATTACCTTTCATCAGAAAAATTTACAAATCAATTTATAAATGCCATCAGGGATAATAAAACCGTAGAATTTCGCAATAAATACCGCAACGTCGATGTTCTTTTAATTGACGACATTCAGTTTCTGGCCGGAAAAGAACAAACCCAGGAAGAATTCTTTCATACCTTCAATGCCCTGCATGAGAATAACAAGCAAATTGTTATCTCCAGTGACCGGCCGCCGAAGGAAATACCTACACTGGAAGATAGGCTTCGCTCTCGCTTTGAATGGGGTCTTATTACGGATATTCATCCTCCTGACTTGGAAACAAGAATTGCCATTTTGCGTAAAAAAAGTCTACAGGAAGGGATTGTTATTCCTGATGATGTTCTTACTTTTATCGCGCAAAAAGTTGAGAACAACATCAGAGAACTGGAAGGTGCACTGATCAGAATAATTGCTTATGCTTCCCTGGAGGATAAAGCAATAAACTTAAAAATTGCCAGAGAAGCGTTAAAAGACTTTTTTACACAAAAGCATAAGAATCTCACACCTGAAGAAATTATATCCACAACAGCATCCTACTTCAAAATTACTGTTCAGGATATGAAATCCAAAAAAAGAACGCAAAATTTTTCCTTACCCAGGCAAATAGCAATGTATCTTTGTCGTGAGTTGACCGATCTTTCTCTTCCAAGGATAGGCGAAGAATTTGGAGGAAAAGATCATACAACCGTTATACACGCGCACAAGAAAATTTCAGCGAACATGGCCAGCGATGAAAAGTTGCTTCGTTACCTTAAGGATATAAAAAACCTTTTAAACTATTAACAGTGGACAAGCTAATAATAAGTTGTGGATACCTGTTATTTTTTGTGGATAGTTTTGCTTTTATGTTTTACTTTTTTCTTTACCTGTGAATTATGTAGATAAATGCCTTGTTTTTTCCACAACTTTTTCAACCTCACAAATCACGTCTTTTCGGATTAACAGGCAACTTATCCACCAATCCACATCCCTTATGATTACTGATACCTATTTTTTTATAAATTATTATTAATAATTGTCCTGTTATCAGTCTTATGTTTATAACTTTATCAGGAGGTTCTCTTTATGCATTTTTTAGCACAACAAAGTTTTTTGCTGGAAAATCTTAATATTGTAGAAAGAGTTGTTCCTGTAAGATCACCACTGCAGATTATTAAAGGTATTCTAGTTGAGGCCAAAGACAATACTCTTTCCTTTACAGCAAACAATTTGGAGATCGCTGTCAAAGCGGAATGCCGTGATGTGGAAATACTTGAAGAAGGCGTTGTAGTTCTGCCGGGAAAACTTGTAGATATTGTCAGGCAATTACCGTCTGAAAAGCTGGAAATTAAAACGGATGAAGAAGGACTGCGCATGGAAATATTTAGCGGACAGACTAAATTTTTTTTATATGGTATGAATGCCGACGAGTTTCCCGTTATATCTGCTGAAGAGGAATGGAAAAACTGGGGAAAACTCGTCTTTGCATCAGTAGATTTGAAAAACATTATTAAAAAAGTTATTTTTGCAGCTTCCCAGGATGAAAGTAAACCTTTGTTCAGGGGAGTTCTCATCGAAGTTGACTCTGAGGAAAATATAACTTGTATGGCTTCTGATACATATCGTCTGGCTCACAATAATATTTTAACAGGGAAAAAACATAATGTTCAACCTCTACGTATGCTTATTCCCAGTAAAAGCCTGTTTGAAATTATGAGGATTCTTGATGATTCCAGGGAAAAGGTTGAACTATATTACCTGGACCATGAATTGATCATTAAATACCGTCAATTTATTTTTTCAGGCCGGCTACTGGAAGATAAATATCCAAACTTTACCGATGCCTTTCCAGCCGAATCCAGTACAAAAATAGTTGTAAATACCGGGTTGTTGGAGAAGACGCTGGGAAGGGCCGCATTGTTTGCTCAAGGTCCAAATCAGATGATTTCGCTGAGTATTCAGGATAAAACCATGCAAATAAGATCAGGGTCGGAAATTGGCAGAATGAGTGAAGATCTGTCCCTGCTAAAGAAAGAGGGAAGCGATCTGGAGGAAATTCTTCTTAATTGCCGTTATTTTTCCGATCCCCTGCGTGTTGTGGATGAAGAATATGTGGAAATAGAGTTTAACGGACCTTTTGGTCCATGTATTTTTTACTGCCACAGAAAGCAGGATGATCTTCAGGAGATTTATAGATATCTCGTGCTGCCCATAAAGATTGATAAAAAAGAAAATTAGGACAGCGCCAGTAAGGTCGGTATGAAGTAATAGTTCCCTTGGAAGGTGCAGTAATTATTGTATATCAAGGAAATAGCCCTAAAAAATTTTCGCAATTATGAAGAGGAAAAAGCTATTTTTCTGCCGGGCACCTGCATCATTCAGGGAGCAAACGGGCAGGGGAAAAGCAATCTACTGGAGGCCATTTATAATCTATGTTTTGCCCACTCATTTAGAAATCTTAAAGAACGTGATCTTGTGTGCTGGAATAAGCCATTTTATTATCTTCAAGGGACGATATACCTTCAGGAACGTTTTTTTAAGGTCGAGCTTGGCTATGACTTATTAAAGAAAAGAAAGGTTATGAAAATTAACGGCAAGCCGGTAAGGCAATTTCGCCTGGCAGAGCATTGCCCGGTCGTTTTTTTCTTGCCCGAGGATCTGGAGCTTGTCCGAAGAGGTCCAGAAGAAAGAAGGCGTTTTCTGGACAGGGAACTAAGTCAGGATAGCTCTCTTTATGCGGATTTTTTGAGTCGCTACAACCGTGCGGTTTACCAAAAAAACAGGGTTTTGAAAGAAAAAAAGCTTTACAGAGAAACGCAGGATTTAATACGCCCCTGGAATAAACAGATTGTTTATTTCGGCAGCAGAATAATTCAAATGAGGGCACATGTATTGTCTATATGGAGCAAACTGGCCTCTTATAACTATAATGTCCTTTTTCAAAATGACCAGAAGATGAAAATAGTGTATAATAATATTATCGGAGAAAATGCAGTAACTGCAG
>DLUO01000173.1:550-3826 GCA_003444595.1 Bacillota bacterium | reverse complement strand
TTTTCGCTGCTTGGACCGCACAGGGATGATCTAACTTTTTTGCTGGATGGAAGGGAGGCCAAGCGTTTTGCTTCGCATGGACAGCAGCGAAGTGCCGTTATTGCCCTTAAAGCGGCACAAATACAACTGTACAGCGAAAAAAAGGAAAAACCGCTCTTTATTCTTGACGATGTGTTTTCAGAACTGGATGAGCAGAGAAAAAAACAATGCTTCCTACTTCTCCATAACGCCGAACAAGTTTTTTTGACCGTCACGGAAAAAGACAGCTTCCTGGATTCCTTTCTGGAAAAGATGAACTGCACCTCTTTTCTTCAGATAAGAGATGGTAAAATACGGGAGGAAAAGCGTAATGCAGCAGATTAAACACGCTGTCGATCTCTATCTTTTTAAAGCAGGTTTGCAGGAGCAGTTGAACAAACGCGAGCAGTTAGCGTTATGGAACGAGATTGCAGGCAAGCAAATTATCCGACATTCACGGCCTTTGGCGATTAAGAAAAACAAATTGTTCGTTGAAGTAACAGATAGCACATGGCTTTTTCATCTGACCATGCTCAAGCCCAGGATTATCGAGGAATTTAACAGGGCAGCAGGCTTTAAGGCAATCAGTGACATAAAGTTTTTTAACGCCGATTTTCATTCACGCCTTGCCAGAGAAAGAGAAGAGACAAATGCACTTTTTAAAACCAATGAAGGGTTGTGTAACGAAGATGAAAACGCTTACATTGAACCCGGCGAAGAAGAAGTTATAGACAACGCTGTTCTTTTATCTCCAGAACCTTTTCAACCACGGCTGAGAAGCTTGTTAATAAAAAGCGCCCTCTATCAAAAGAGGCAGCAAACAAAGTAATAATGAAAGGGGAACGTCGATGTTTTTACACATAGGAAATTCCCGGGTTGTATCGCTGGATGAAGTTATCGGTATTTTTAATTTGGAGTTAAAAAACAACCAGGTTAATAATCAGTTTTTAGAAAGCTTTCCTGGGGAAAAGCTGACCAGGAAAGAAGAAGAACTCTGCAATACTTTTATCATAACGGAGAAAAAAGTGTATTATTCGCCTATTTCTCCTCTCACATTGCAGAAGAGAATAGAAAGAAAATGGGAATAATAGTTTTCCCGTGGGAGGTTACCAGGTGAACGATAAGCTATCAGGCGTATATGATGAAAGCCAAATCCAGGTATTAGAAGGACTGGAGGCGGTTCGAAAACGTCCCAGTATGTATATCGGCTCTACCGGGAGCCGCGGACTGCATCACCTTGTTTTCGAAGTTGTAGACAACAGTATCGATGAGGCCATGGCCGGGTACTGTAATTTGATTAAAGTTATTATTAATAAGGATAACAGTGTTACAGTCATTGATAACGGCAGAGGGATACCCGTCAAGGAGCATCCCCAGCAAAAAAAATCGGCGCTGGAAGTAGTATTGACCATTTTGCATGCCGGAGGCAAGTTCGGCGGTGAAGGATACAAGGTGGCCGGAGGGCTTCACGGTGTAGGCGTATCTGTTGTTAACGCCCTTTCAGAGTGGCTGGAAGTGGAGATCAAAAGGGAAGGGGAGATATATAAACAGCGTTATGAAAGAGGCGTCCCGGTTACTCCTCTTTCTGTAAAGGGGAAAACGGAAAAAACAGGCACTACCATAACCTTTTATCCGGACCCGGAAATTTTTGAAGAGATCAATTTTGATTTCCAGCACCTGGTTCAGAGGCTCAGGGAGCTGGCTTTCCTGAATAAGGGTATAAAAATAATTGCCGAAGATCACCGTGATAAGGAAAAAAAGAAAGAAGTCTTCACTTTTGAGGGAGGGATCGCTTCTTTTGTTTCATTTCTGAACAAAAACAAGGAAACCTTTCCCAAAAAGCCGATCTATATAGAAAGGGAGCTGGATAACTGTCTGGTAGAGACTGCTTTGCAGTATAATACCGGTTTTAGCGAAACCATTTATTCATATGCCAACAATATCAGGACCCAGGAGGGAGGCACCCACGAGCAGGCTTTTAAAACAGCCATCACACGCCTGGTAAACGACCACGCCCGCAGGTTGGGCGTTTTAAAAGAAAACCAGGAAAATTTACAGGGTGAAGACATTAGGGAAGGGATTACAGGGATTATCAGTGTGAAGATTCTTAATCCCCAATTTGAAGGACAAACCAAAACCCGCCTGGGAAATACGGAGGTAAGGGGAATTGTCGAAAACGTCCTAACGGACGAACTAGGCGCTTTCTTGGAACAAAACCCTTCTGTGGCCAGGAAGATATGCGATAAAGCTCTCCAGGCTTCACGTGCGAGGGAAGCGGCCCGCAAGGCCAGGGAGTTGACACGGCGCAAAAACGCCCTGGAGATTAGCAACCTTCCCGGGAAGCTGGCTGATTGTGCCTCCAGGGACCCTCACGAGAGCGAGCTCTTTATCGTAGAGGGTGACTCTGCGGGCGGCTCAGCCAAGCAGGGGAGAGATAGGCATTTTCAGGCCATCTTGCCTCTGAGGGGCAAAATCTTGAACGTAGAGAAAGCACGCCTGGACAAAATATTGAACAACGAAGAAATTAGAGCCCTTATTACTGCTTTGGGTACAGGCATTGGAGAAGATTTCGATATCAACAAGCTGCGCTATCACCGTGTTATTATCATGACTGACGCAGATGTGGACGGTTCCCACATCAGAACCCTGCTGTTGACATTTTTCTTCCGCTTTATGAGACCCATGATTGAAGAAGGAAATATCTATATAGCACAGCCCCCTCTTTTCAAAGTGAGCAAAAGTAAAAAAACATATTACCTTTACAGGGAGTCAGAGCTGGAAGAGTTGATGATGAAGATAGGGCGCCAGGGAACAACTGTCCAGCGTTACAAAGGCCTGGGCGAAATGAACCCGGAACAACTCTGGGAAACAACCCTTGACCCACAAAAGAGGACTATTTTAAGAGTAGATATGCAGGATGCTATCCTGGCCGATAACGTTTTTACCCTTTTGATGGGCGACAAGGTTGAACCCCGGCGCAAGTTCATCGAGGACCATGCCAGAGAAGTGCGAAATCTGGATATATAGATTATATTAAGGAGAACAATTTATGCCGCATAACAAGAGAATATTATCGGTACCCATTGATGAAGAAGTAAAGAGCTCCTTTCTGGATTATGCCATGAGCGTTATTGTCAGCCGGGCGCTGCCTGATGTGCGGGACGGGTTAAAGCCGGTGCACAGGCGCATCCTTTATGCCATGCGGGAGCTGGGAATGGGCCCGGATAAACCTCATAAAAAGTCAGCCCGTCTTGTTGG
>DLUO01000173.1:0-268 GCA_003444595.1 Bacillota bacterium | reverse complement strand
GGCTGTTTATGACGCCATGGTGCGTATGGCCCAGGATTTCTCCATCCGCTATCCGCTGGTTGACGGTCAGGGCAATTTCGGCTCCATGGACGGTGATGGGGCTGCTGCCATGCGCTATACGGAGGCGAGGCTTTCACCCCTCGCTATGGAGATGCTGCGCGACCTTGACAAGGAGACAGTGGATTTCCGGCTTAATTTCGACGAGACGCTGGAAGAACCTGTTGTTTTACCTTCGCGTTTTCCCAACCTGCTGGTTAACGGTTCTTCA
>DLUO01000142.1:4666-4809 GCA_003444595.1 Bacillota bacterium | reverse complement strand
TACATCATTACTCCCCGGGAGTTCCTTAAACTGCTGCCCAAACTGGTCTGGTATTTAGACGAGCCTGTAGCCGATCCGGCAGCCATTTCCCTGTACTTCGCGGCGCGTATGGCCAGTGAAAAAATCACTGTGGTTCTCTCCGG
>DLUO01000142.1:3242-4573 GCA_003444595.1 Bacillota bacterium | reverse complement strand
GTGGTTCTCTCCGGGGAAGGAGCAGATGAAGTATTTGCCGGCTACGGCATCTACCGCGAACCTTCAGCTCTGGCGCCCCTGCGCGGCCTGCCCCGTCCTTTGCGCCGGCCGCTCTATATGCTGGAAAAGCTTCTGCCTCCGGGAATGCCGGGGAAAAACTACCTGGCCAGGAGCCGCCGCCCGCTGGAGGAGCGCTTTCTCGGCAATGCCCACATATTTTCCCCGGCGGAGAAAGGGCATATAGCCAGTCTGAATATCAACCCCTCCCCCTTCAGGGTGACAGCTCCGCTCTACCGCCAGGTTGCCGGTCTGGATGACATAACGCGCATGCAGTACATAGATCTCCACACCTGGATGCCGGGGGACATCCTGGTAAAGGCCGATCGGATGACCATGGCCAATTCCCTGGAGCTGAGAGTGCCCTACCTGGACCACCATGTCTTTGAGTTTGCCGCTACTCTGCCGCAGGAATACAAAGTGCGGGGTAAAACAACCAAAAGAGCCCTACGGGAAGCCTTTAAGGATATTTTACCCCCTTCCGCCATAAACCGGCCTAAAAGGGGTTTTCCCGTTCCCACCAGGGAATGGTTGAAACGACCGGATTTCCGGCGGCTGTTCCTGGAGTTGCTGGTCGGGGAGGGCGGCCGCTGGTTTCAGAGGAACAATGTTAAAAAGCTGCTTGATAATCACCGTGAGGGGAAAGTTGAGGCCGGCCGCAAGTTGTGGGTCATTCTGATTTTTCTGCTCTGGCACGAAGCCTACAATTTAAAAGCCTTTTAACAGTGCAAGCCGTAGAGTTATCAATTAGCTATATTACGTAAGGCGTTGGAAAAAAAACAGGAAGCGGGAATTAATCCGGACAAAGAACGGTAATGCCGCTTCCTGTAGGTTTACTTACTAAACTTAAAATTCTTTTACAAACAGCTGCCTCCGGCACTTCCATTATTGCTCCTTCGCGTACAAAATCATTTTGCATATCGATTACTATTAGCGCACTTCTATCTCTTTCAAACTCCCAAGGCACTTCCAGTTTAACCTTATCCAAACCCATCTTTACAAAAGCCTCCTCGTAGTTATGTAACAAGAATATTGTAAAATATGTACCACTATAACTCAATTATTCTATATACTTTTGCAAATTCCTGCTCTATTTTAAAGATTTAATCAATTCAAGAGATGAGGGGACTCCGGATTCCGCTCAAGTGGGTACGCAGGGCATTAATCTGCTCGTATTCGTTTCACCGGACTGCATACATGGTCTTTTGTTTTTTGGCGTGACGCGCCATAAACTTTTCCATCCTGACCAGGGCTTCGGTGATCTGCTCCACGGA
>DLUO01000142.1:1385-2974 GCA_003444595.1 Bacillota bacterium | reverse complement strand
CAGCGTATATAACCTTCACCGCACTGGCCAAAGGCGTCTCCGGGAACCACGGCCACTTTCTCTTCTCTTAAAAGCTGCGCACAGAAGTCCTGGGAGCTCATACCGGTGGACTTTATAGAAGGAAAGGCATAAAATGCGCCTTTGGGCTCAAAGCAGGAGAGCCCGATCTGGTTTAAACCGTTGACAATCAAATGCCGCCGCTGGTCGTACTGTCCGGCCATTCTTTTTATTTCACCCTCACCGTTTTTAAGGGCTTCAATAGCAGCCATCTGTCCCATAATCGGAGCGCACATGATTGTATACTGATGTATTTTTAACATGGCGGCGGCGATCTCTTCCGGGGCTGCAGCATAGCCGATCCGCCACCCTGTCATGGCAAAAGACTTGGAAAAACCGTTTACCAGAACAGTGCGTTCCTGCATTCCCGGCAAGGAGGCAAAAGAAACATGCTCCCCGTCGTAAGTCAACTCGCTGTAAATTTCATCCGCTATTACCAGCAGATCATGCTTCTCCACCACTTCGGCAACAGCCTGCAACTCTTGAGCGGTCATCACAGCACCGGTCGGATTGTTGGGGTAGGATAGCAGCAGCACTTTGCTCCTGGGTGTGATGGCTTTTTCCAGGTCACCGGGTATCAGCTTGAAATGGTCAGTTTCTTTGGTAGAGATAATTTTGGGTACCCCTCCGGCCATAACTGTGCAGGGCTTGTAAGAAACAAAACAGGGCTCCGGGATAATAACCTCGTCACCGGGTTCCAGAACGCAGCGCAGTGCGATATCAATGGCCTCGCTGGCACCCACGGTCACAATTATCTCCCTGGAATAATCATACTTTAGCTGAAATCGATTATAAAGATACCTGCTTATTTCCCTGCGCAGCCCTTCCAGGCCACAGTTGGAAGTATAGTTCGTATAACCTTTTTCCAGGGAGTAAACACCGGCCTCACGGATATGCCAGGGGGTTACAAAATCAGGTTCCCCTACGCCCAGGGAAATAACCCCTTTCATCCCGCTGGCCAGGTCAAAGAATTTCCTGATGCCGGAGTAAGGAAGCTCTGCAATACTTTTTTTGACAAATATCCTGCTCACGGACTGATCACCAACCTGCGGTCTTTGCCGTCTTCCCCAAAAATGATGCCGTCCTTTTTATATTTCTTTAAGACAAAATGTGTGGTTGTGCTCTGCACGTTTTCCAGAGTGGCCAGCTTTTCGGCCACAAAAAAAGCCATCTGCTTCATGGAGGTCCCCTCAATAACCACTGAAAGGTCATAACCGCCCGACATGAGATAGACATTTTTAACTTCCGGAAAGCGGCAAATCCTCTCGGCAATGACATCAAAGCCCACGTCCCGCTGGGGAGTCACCTTTACGTCGATAATCGCCGTCACGCTATTGTTGTTGCCTGTTTTTTCCCAGTCAATCAGCGTTACGTACCCCAGGATAATTTTGGCCTCTTCCAGTTCTCTGATCATCTCTTTTACTTCTTTTTCTGTCACATTAAGCATCGTGGCCAGGGCCCCGGTCGAAATGCGCTGATTCTGCTCCAGAGCGTGCAGAAGTTTGACCTTAACCTCCTCCATCACCATCAGC
>DLUO01000142.1:0-1031 GCA_003444595.1 Bacillota bacterium | reverse complement strand
AAAAAAGCTACTTTAATAACAATTATAACGGCAAGTGCCCGTGGCGACATACTTGATCTTTCAATCGCCCTCTCGGGGACGGCTTTCATCAACAGCGCCTGCCGCTTTCCACCGGCCAACGGCTCTCTGAAAGGGCATCTGCAGACTACTCTTCCCCTCATTGATTCTGCATTTCTTTATTTAAAGTTAAGTCTACCATAAAACAAGCCGTAAAGTCAACAGCGATTTTGTGAAAATGTGCCAGGAGAACCTCCAGACAAACCTTAACGCAGCGCCAACTTTCGTCTTCCCAGCCTTAGAAAATGCAGGCGGTCCTGCCGGTTATTCCTGAAAACAGCAATATTTACCTGTCTAAAACACTGTTTTGTTAAACAAATGTTTAATATAATGGCTCCGTAACAAAGTTTTTTAACGGGCGTCATTAATAATAGAAAGCCAAGTGATATATCACAGGGTATCGAGGTGAAAACCTGATGAGACAATGTACGTGTACGGAAAAACAGGTGAACTCCTGGGTAGAGGAGCTCTGGCCTCGTGTCTACCGGTTCTTCTACTATAAAGTACAAAACCGGGAAGAAGCAGAAGAGTTAACCCAGGAAGCAATGGACCGGGTTTATCGCAAAATCAAAAGTGGCAGCATCAACGAAGCAGAAAAGCTCCAGGCCTATACCTTTATCACAGCCCGCAACCTGATTACGGACCTGTGGCGCAAGCGGGGGCGCCGGCCCAGCACCGTCTCCATGGAAGAACTGCATGACAGGGGCTGGGATCCGCCCCAGCAGCCACGGGAGATAATAGAAGAAAAGATAATGATACAACAGGCCATGGCTCAGCTGAGCCCGGAGCACCGGCAGGTCTTGACCCTGCGGATCATCGAAGGGCGCCCGGTGGAGAGCGTTGCCCGCGCGATGCGGCGCAGCACGGGGGCGGTGAGAAGCCTGCAGTTCAGGGCCGTGCGGGCGCTCAAGGAAGTCCTGGAGGAAGGAGGTTATTTTCATGTTTAAGATAGAACCTGTCTCTTATACACATCT
>DLUO01000147.1:2158-2754 GCA_003444595.1 Bacillota bacterium | reverse complement strand
TTTATTGTGGGTGCCGTTTTTTCAGGTACTGCCGGTTATGCCGGAATGAGTATTGCCACCATAGCCAATGTGCGGACGGCTTATTCCGCCCGGAAAGGGGTCAGCGCAGCTCTAAACGTGGCTTTTTCCAGCGGCTCTGTTATGGGGATGATGGTAGCGGGAATGGGTCTTTTGGGACTAAGCGGCCTTTATCTCATTTTTCGCGATCCCACCATTGTGAATGGCTATGCCCTGGGAGCCAGCTCTATCGCCTTGTTTGCACGTGTGGGCGGCGGTGTCTATACCAAGGCTGCCGATGTTGGAGCGGATCTTGTAGGTAAAGTAGAAGCAGGAATTCCCGAAGACGATCCCCGCAATGCCGGAGTTATTGCCGATAACGTCGGTGACAATGTCGGCGATGTAGCCGGCATGGGCGCAGACCTTTTTGAATCTTACGTTGGTTCCATCATTGCTACTATGACTGTGGGTGCCATTGTATACCCCGGCATATCCGGGGTGCTGATGCCTCTTCTGGTTGCCTCCGCCGGGATTATCGCCTCGCTGGTAGGCTTTTTCTTTGTGCGAGCCAGAGAGGGGGTTCGTTTGGGCGCCGCTTT
>DLUO01000147.1:0-1955 GCA_003444595.1 Bacillota bacterium | reverse complement strand
ATAAATGTTTTAAAGCAGATTGGACCTTTCATTGCCATTATTTCCGGTCTCATTGCGGGAGTTGTTATCGGCAAGCTGACCGATTACTATACTTCTTACCATTTCAAGCCGGTTCAGCAGCTCTCCAGGGCTTCCCAGACAGGCAGCGCCACCAATATCATCACCGGTCTCGCCCTGGGAATGGGTAGCGCGACCCTTCCCTTGTTGACAATAGTTGTAGCAATTGTTGTTGCTTACCTGGCTGCTGATGTTTATGGTATCGCCATAGCGGCCGTAGGGATGCTTTCGACCGTAGGAACGACCGTATCTGTTGACGCTTATGGGCCGGTAGCCGATAACGCCGGCGGAATTGCCCAAATGGCAAAGCTGGATCCCCATATCAGGGAGATTACCGATGAACTGGACGCCGTGGGCAACACCACAGCCGCTATTGGTAAGGGTTTTGCCATCGGCTCAGCCGCTTTAACAGCCCTGGCCCTCTTTACCGCTTATATACAGGCTGCCGGGATTGACACAATTAACCTAACCGATGCCAGCGTTATTGCCGGGCTCTTTATTGGCGGCATCATCATCTTTTTTACATCTTCCTACACTATAAAGGCAGTCGGACGGGCTGCTGTTGACCTTATTGGGGAGATCCGCCGCCAATTCAAGGAAATTCCCGGCCTTATGGAAGGTGAAGCCAAGCCGGATTATGCCCGCTGCGTGGATATCAGTGCCGCCACCGCTCTTAAAGAAATGATCATTCCCGGTTTAACTGCAGTAACAGTACCTATTGCTGTCGGTTTTATTCCTTTTCTGGGTAAGGAGGCCCTGGGAGGGCTTCTGGCCGGGGCGATGCTTACCGGTGTACTTATGGCAATCTTTATGGCCAATGCCGGGGGCGCCTGGGATAACGCCAAAAAGTGGATCGAGGCAGGGGAACTGGGCGGCAGGGGAAGCGAGGCACATAAGGCCGCTGTAGTAGGAGATACGGTGGGAGACCCGTTTAAAGATACCGCCGGCCCGTCGATGAATATTCTCATCAAGCTGATGAGCATTGTGGCACTTGTCTTTGCGCCTTTGTTCTTGTAAAAATATCATAGATAGGATGAGTTAAATGGATGCACTATTTGACAAGAGGTATCTTTGTGAACTATGCGGAGTAGAATTTACCAACAAAAAGATAAGGAGAAGCCAGATAAAGGTAAAAACCATTGACTCGGACTTTTATACAGAGTATGCCGGTGAAAACCCCAATTACTACCTTGTTAAAGTGTGCCCTTACTGCGGCTACAGTTGGAGTGATTTCTCGTCGCCCCTTAAAAGCTCTGAAAAAGAGGGTCTCAAAGCTTTTCTGAAAGAAACTCCCCCGGACGAAAATTTTTCGGGGGCAAGAGATCCTGCGACGGCGGAAAAGGTGTTTCTCTATGCCCTTAAGATTGCGGAATGGCGCAAGGAAAAACCCCAGGCCTTGGGGAATTTGTCTCTTCAGATCAGCTGGATACACCGTTTTCTGAAAAATGAGGAGAAGGAAAAAGAGTACCTGGAAAAGGCCCTGGAGCACTTCCTTAACTTCTACCAGACGGCTGACAATATAGTCAATGTGGGCAAAACCATGTTTATCCTGGGAGAACTTTACCGGCGTCTGGGGAAAAAGGATGAAGCCTTGAAATGGTATGCCAGAATAGTCAGCGACGAGAAGGTTACAGACCAAAATATTATCAGGGCGGCCAGAAAACAATGGCAGGGATTAAGAATGTAAGAATAGCCTGCCTTGAAACAAAACAACAAAGCAGCTACTGAAAGGGTGTGAAATACGGTACTGTTTTACACTCTTTTTTTCTATGTTGTTAACCGTACTGATTTTTTGCCGTATTTTCCTATTTAAAGACAGAGCCTATTTCTGCATGATAGTGGGCATAATAGGAGTTAATAAAAAAACAGAGGTAGAGGTCTGTCTCTTATACACATCT
>DLUO01000192.1 GCA_003444595.1 Bacillota bacterium | reverse complement strand
ATAATATCCTGAAGCAGCTTACCGAGATTTACCGTAAGATACGCAACACTTGCCGGTTCCTCCTGGGAAACTGCTATGATTTTAACCCGGAGCGTGACGGCATTGAGTACAATCGTCTGGAAGAGATAGACCGCTGGGCACTGCACCGTTTATACAAACTGGTAAATAAAACGGCTCTGGCTTATGAAAACTATGAATTCCACCAGGTGTTTCATGCCGTTCATAACTTTGCTGTAATCGATATGAGCAATTTTTACCTGGATATTATCAAAGATCGTCTTTATGTACTGCCCCAGGATTCCCCTTCGCGCAGGGCAGCCCAGACAGTCCTGGCGGAGATCCTCCGGACGCTTACTCTGTTGATAGTACCGGTCATCTCCTTTACAGCGGAGGAAATATGGTCTTATATACCCTTTAAAAAGGAAGAAAGCATCATGCTGGCCGCATGGCCCGAATTGCCCGCTTTTTATGAGGATGAAGAACTGGCGGCCCGCTGGGAGATTATGCTCCAGTTAAAAGAAGAAGTTAACCGTATTTTGGAAACATCAAGGCGGGAGAAAGTTATCGGTTCTTCCTTACAGGCGGCTGTAGATCTCTATCCGGATGAAGAGCTCTATAAAAAACTGGTTGACTATGCTGATTTTCTCCCCGAGCTGCTTATTGTATCTTCCTGCAGTCTGCATGAACCCGGTGCCGAGGCTGACGGTGATTCCGCAGAGGCGCAGGAGCTTAAATTGCGCATTAAGGTTAGCAAAGCAGCAGGTGAAAAGTGCCAAAGATGCTGGATGTATTCTCCAACAGTGGGCGAAAATAAAGAATATGAAGACGTATGCTCCCGTTGCGGCGAAATCCTTCAAAAAGCACACGAGTGAAGTTATACTGCTCACTGCGAGCTCACTGGCGCTCTTTCCGGCCAATTCCCATTCAGGTCCGGTTAATAAGTCTGTGTTTGGGGATAATAAGAGGAAATGAATGAAAGGGCTAGAAAGGATCCCCAAGAGGAAGGACAGCGCAAGCTTTTGGATAAAATTGCGGAGCTATCCCAGCAGCTGGAGAAATTTAACATTGCCGAGTACCTGGAACAGTTAAACAATCCGCGCCGTTACCTGATGGTTAATTTTATGGGGGGGCTTTTCAGGGGATTCGGTATAGCGCTGGGGATGACCATCCTCGGTGCCTTTGTTCTTTTTATCCTGCAGCGGCTGGTCGTCTTAAACCTGCCTTTAATCGGCGACTTTATCGCCGAGCTTGTGCGCATCGTGCTGACCTATCTGTAATCTATAAGGAAACGAGGTTGAGTATGCCGGATCTGGACTTGGATTATTTTAACCGCTTGCTGCAGCAAGAAAAAGAAGAGTTGCTAAAGTTCACGGCTCAAGAAGGTATGGGAAAACACGCCTCCCTGAAAGACAGCACGGAAGAGCTTTCCCTGATCGATAACCATCCTGCTGATATAGGTTCCGAGCTTTTTGAACGTTCCAAGGACCTGTCCCTTCATGAACAGCGTCTTAGAACATTGCAGGACATTAATTCAGCCCTGGAGAGAATTGCCGACGGCACTTTTGGCAGGTGCCGAAGTTGCGGGCGTCAAATTGAAAAAGAGCGCCTGGAAGCCCTTCCTTATACTTTGTACTGCCTGAGTTGTAAAAAGCTAAGAGAAGAACAGGGTAAAAAAGAGGAGGGTGAACGTCCTGTGGAAGAATACCTCCTCTACCCTCCTTTCAAGCGTTCCTTTATGGACGGAAGCGATTACACCGGCTATGACGGTGAAGATGCCTGGCAAGAGGTGGCCCGCTATGGAACGGCCGACTCACCCCAGGATGTGCCGGGAGATCCGGACAATCCTGCCCTTGTGGATTCTCAAGAAGAAGAGCTGGGTGTAGTGGACAGAATGGACAAATTTCCCTCAACCAGAAAAAATTGGCGAGAGAAAGAAAAGCATTAGAATGGTTGAGATTAATACAGAGGGCTCACTTGAATATGTTGTAATACTGTGATTCCGCGAGGTATTGGAAGAGAATTAAAAATAATAGAGGGAGGAAGATTATACTGGGGGGAGAAAAAGAAAAGGAGCCCGGAAAGAAAACCCTTTGTTTTCCATGTTCCATGGTTATAGAAGGCCGGTTGAAAAGACTGCACTTTACCGGCACTGCTTTTTTCATTGTTACCGTGCTGGTCTTAATTGCAGATCAGCTTAGCAAGCTGTGGGTTATCCGGAAACTGGCCCCCGGGGAAACCCTGGCCCTGGTTCCTGATATATTCCACCTGACCTACGTCCGTAACCCCGGCGCTGCTTTTGGAATCTTGCCCAATAAAACTTCCTTTTTTATTATTATTTCACTTCTGATGATTCTGTTTATTGCGTTTAGCGGCCGCTTTATAGATACCCGCTATGCGTTAATGCGTCTGGCGCTGTCACTGCAGTTGGGCGGATTACTTGGCAATTTTGTTGACCGCCTGCGGACAGGTTATGTTGTGGATTTTCTGGATTTTCGCTTCTGGCCCGTGTTTAACCTGGCCGATACAGCCATTTTTCTGGGTGTCGCACTGTTGTTTATAAATCTTCTGTGCGGAACCGCTTTTCCCCCCCGGGATAATAAAGGTAAAGGATAGAAGTGTATGGAGATGAAGTCTTTTACGGTAGAAACCGGTGAGGGAGGCAAACGTCTGGACCTTTTTTTGGCTTCCAGGGAAAAGTCTTTTTCAAGGTCGTTTTTACAAAAGCTGTGCCTGGGGGGAAATGTGTATGTAAATGGAGAAAGGCAACTTAAAACAGGTTACCGTGTTAAAGAGGGGCAGAAGATAGAAGTTCATGTCCCGGCACCGGAAGTGATTGATGCTTCACCGGAGAATATCCCTCTGGATATAGTATATGAGGACAGCGATCTCCTGGTAGTGAATAAGCCCAAAGGAATGGTCGTGCATCCTGCTGCCGGCCATTACCGCGGTACCCTGGTGAACGCCTTGCTGGCCCACTGCAAAGATCTTGCCGCCATCGGGGACAGAGTCAGGCCGGGGATAGTGCATCGTTTGGACAAGGATACCTCGGGTCTTTTAGTGGTGGCCAAAAACGAGGCAGCTTTCTTGAGCCTGAGCGCGCAGCTTAAAAACAGGAAAATGAAAAGGGAATATCGCGCTATTGTCCATGGCCTGCCTCCATTGGAAAAAGGCACTATTGACGCCCCCCTGGGGAGGGATACCCGGGACCGTAAAAAATTTGCCGTAAGAGAAAACGGTAAGGGGCGCAGGGCGGTTACTCATTACAAGGTCCTAGGAAAAGCAGGACAATTTTGCCTTCTTTCCTTGAGGCTGGAAACGGGGCGGACGCACCAGATCAGGGTTCACCTTGCCCATATCGGCTGTCCCGTTGTGGGAGACCCTCTCTATGGGCCGAAACGTTCGCCCTATAAAAAATATGGACAACTCCTGCATGCCAGGACACTGGGATTTGAACACCCTCGCAGCCGGGAATATATGGAATTTACGGTGGAACCGGGTGATGATTTTTTTCACAGTTTTAACCTGGAGGAAGACAATGGCTCGTTTTAAAAAACAAATTATGGATGCCAAGGGAATACAGCGGGCTCTGACGCGCATTGCCCATGAAATTGTGGAGAAAAACAAGGGGACAGATGATTTGGTCCTGGTGGGTATTAAAAGAAGAGGGGGGCCGCTGGCCCAGAGGCTGGCTGATCTTATCAAGAAAATTGAAAATATCAAGCCGCCGGTTGGGCTGCTCGATATTACTCCGTACCGTGATGATCGCCGTGTTGATGATGTCTCCGAAACCAGGGCTGAAGCCGCTTTGCTCCCCTTTGAGGTCACCGGTAAAATCCTTGTTCTTGTAGATGACGTTCTTTATACTGGACGTTCCGTAAGGGCAGCCATGGAAGCGCTTATGGACAGGGGGAGACCCCGCCTAATCCAGTTGGCGGTGTTGATTGACCGGGGCCACAGGGAGTTGCCAATCAGGCCGGATTTCGTTGGTAAAAATGTTCCTACGAGCAGAAGCGAAAGTATCGCTGTTTGCCTGTCTGAAGTGGATTCCAGAGAAGAAGTACTAATCGTGGAAGAAAGAGAACTCGAAGGGAACTGAGCTTCGCTTCAAGTGTAGGGACAGATGTTCATGACTAAGCTAAGAGGATGTTTTATATCCGCCCAGGATGAGGCCAGAAATTATCTTTCCTTGAAAGCAAAAACAAAAACCGTCCCCTGTGACGATAGCATGGTGGCAGAGGACGGTGGACAATCCTGAGCAACTTTATTTTAAAAGGTTACTCGCTTACTTTTGCATCTAAAGATGCTTTAGCATCTACAGCTGAAGTAATGGTATCTCTAATTCTGTCAAATTCTATATTACCGCAAAGTATAACAACAATACTATTATTAATCTCTAAACTGCATTCACATTCCCTTTCTCTGTACCTATCCTTATCTTTTCCTTTTTCCCACCTATCGTCGTACATTAAATTTCCTCCTTTCTTTTCATGTTCCCTGTAACCTTTCTTCATTTATATACTATGCAGCATAAATAAATTTGTTAAAGTAAGGCATAAAAAAAGCTTTCCGTTTTATGGAAGCAGCGCTTTGCTGTGGCGAGAGCGACTTGGGGAGCGAAGTCAAAAAGTTCACGGCGAAGCGAAGGCCGGAGACGACCCTTCCGGCAAGGGTGGCGGGCGGCGGCCCCTGACCACGGATGGGAAGTGGCCGGGGAGGGCAGCGGGGGGCTGCG
>DLUO01000195.1:3061-8189 GCA_003444595.1 Bacillota bacterium | reverse complement strand
TATGAAGGCGGCATGTCCTGGATGCGCTACTCTGTCAGCGATGTGGCCGAGTACGGTGATTTAACCCGCGGACCCCGGGTTATTGATGAGAGAGTGCGCGAAGAATTAAAAAAGCTCCTGCAGGAAATCCAGGAGGGGATTTTTGCCCACGAATGCATTACGGAATTTCGCATGAACCGACCCCGGTTCACTGCTCTGCGGAGGAAAGAGTCGCAGCATCTTATTGAAAGAGTCGGGAAAGAGCTACGCTCCATGATGCCCTGGCTGGAGAAAAAATAATTTCCAGGATTTACAGTAAAAAATATTTAAAAATTCCATAATATGGCCGATAGGAAAAAAGGATTTTCTACAAATTCCGTCGAATAAAATACTTACTTATTTTACAAATTACGCCATAAAACCTGGCAATTCCTGTAAAATAATTAAGTGAGGCCGTATTATGATCGAAATTTATCACCTTTATAAACAATATGGGCAAAACGAACTTTATGCCTTAAAAGATATCAATTTGATTATTGACCGCGGCGAGTTTGTGTTTGTTGTAGGCCCCAGCGGATCAGGCAAATCCACTCTCTTAAAGCTCCTTTTAAGAGAAATCCTGCCTACTAAAGGAAACATTAAGATCTTTGGAAGGGATATAACCCGGTTGAAAAACCGGGAGATTCCCTTTTTAAGGCGCAATATAGGTATGGTTTTCCAGGATTTTCGCCTGCTTAATGACCGCAACGTATTCGAAAATGTGGCCTTTTCCCTGAGGGTCATCGGGACACCGCCCCGGGAAATTCGCAAGAGAGTACCTCTGACCCTGGAGCTCGTCGGATTAAAAGATAAGGCTTATAAACTTCCCCATGAACTGTCCGGCGGAGAACAGCAGAGGGTGTGTGTAGCCAGAGCTATCGTCAACCGACCTGCTGTGCTTATGGCGGACGAGCCTACCGGCAACCTGGATCCGGTTACTGCCAAAGAAATTATGACTTTAATCCAGGATATTAATATCCGGGGGACGACAGTAATTGTAGCTACTCATGCCAAAGATCTGGTGGATCAGTTTCAAAAGCGTGTCGTGGTTTTGGAAAACAATCAACTAGTCAGCGACCAGGAGAGAGGGGTTTATTTTAATGCACATTAGGAGCCTCTTGTATTTTCTGGGAGAGGCACTTAAGAGTATCGTTCGTAACGGCTGGATGAGCATAGCTTCTGTGGGTGTTGTTTCCATTACTCTTCTGCTCCTGGGGAGTTTCATGGTTATAAGTTTTAACGTTGACCTCGTGACCCAGGATATAAAAGAACAGATCCAGATAGTTCTTTATCTTGACGAGGCATGCGATGAGGAGACCAGGTTGGAGTTGCAGAGGATGCTGGCTTTACATCCTCAGATGGAAGAGGTGCGCTATGTATCCAAAGATGAAGCGATGCAGCGCTTGAAGAAGCAGCTGGGCGACCGCGCTTACCTGCTGGAGGGAATTGATACCGGGGAAGAAAATCCGCTGCGTGACTCCTACGAGTTGAAGACCAAAATTCCTGAAGATATTCCCCTGGTAGCTGAGGAAATAGCGGATTATCCCGGCGTCGGCTACCTGGATTACGGCCAGGGTGTGGTAGAGCCTCTCTTCCAGTTTACAGGTATCATGCGCTGGATCGGGCTGATGTTTATGGCAGGGCTCGCTCTTACGGCGATATTTCTTATTGCTCATACCATTCGTCTGACGGTATATATCAGGCGCAAAGAGATAATGATCATGAAATATGTAGGAGCGACAGACTGGTTTATTCGCTGGCCCTTTATTTTTGAAGGCCTGATTCTGGGCCTGGTCGGGGCCGTGATTCCCTTGATTGTTATTTATTATGGATATCAGGCCGCTGTTATCTGGTTGCAGTCCAATATCTATTTCATTCCGTTAATTCCCACGGAAAACATTATGAAAGAGATTACTAGAGTTATTATCCCGCTGGGAGTAGTTTTAGGAGTTCTGGGAAGCAGTATATCCGTCAGGCGGTTTTTAAAAGTATAAAACCAGGAATTTTTTCGGGAAAGGGAGGCCATACCTGTGTTTTCCTCAAAATTACGCAATATTTTAATTATACTTGCGTTATTGCTCTTTACCTTCACCTTTATCCTGCCCGGCTACGCTAATAATCTGGATGAGCAGATCCGTCAAACCCAGAGTGAGCTTAACAGCATTCAGCAAAGGTTGGAAGACAGGGGCAGGCAACTGGCGGAATCTCAGAACGAAGAAAAAAGGTTGGAAGCGGAGCTGATGAAGCTGGAACGCAGTTTAACATCGCTCCAGAACGAGCTGGACAAGCTGAACCGGGATATTGAGGAAACAGAGCGCAATATTGAGATCACGGCACAGGAGCTCGCCGAGGCTGAGGCACAACTTGAGTTGCGGGACGCTCTGCTGAAAAAGCGTCTGAGAGCAATTTATGAAGAAGGCGACACGGGATACCTGGAGGTCCTTTTCAACGCTTACAGCTTTGCCGAGTTTCTGACCAGGTTAAACGACCTGAAATTGATTGCCGAGAATGATCTAAAGCTCCTGGAGGAAGCCTTTGCCGAAAGAACTCTCGTTCAGGAACGGAAGGATATGCTGGAGAAGAAAAAGGAAGAGTTGACAAACCTCAAAACAGAGAGGCTCAAGCGCCGTGAGGAGTTGAACGCGCAGCAGACTGAAAGAGAAAAACTGCTGGCAGTAGTCCAGGAGAACATAGAAGCCGAGGAGAAAGCCATACGGGAACTGGAGCAAGAAGCCAAAAAGATGGATGCACTGATCAAGCAGTTGCAGGAGGAGATGCGCCGCCAGACTGAACGGTTTACCCCCTCCGGAAAACTGTTATGGCCTCTGGCTGAATACGGGACATCATGGATAACATCCGGATATGGGACCCGTGTTAACCCCATAACGAAGCGTGCGGGAGAATTCCACGGCGCCATAGATATAGGTATTCCGCGTACACGCTGGCCGGGTTCAAAAAACTACAACGGCAACCCTGTCTACATCAGGGCGGCAGATAACGGTATTGTGCTCTTTGCCGGCATCAATGGGAGCCTTTCCTACGGTTACGGCCGGTTGGTGGTCATTGACCATGGGGGCGGCCTGGCCACTGCCTATGCGCACTGTCATTCAATTCTTGTAGCCCCGGGGCAGGAAGTTTCCCGCGGCCAGAACATCGCCATTGTCGGCTCCACTGGTTCCAGCACCGGGCCTCATTTGCATTTTGAGGTGAGGGTGAACGGTGAAAGAAAGAATCCCATGAACTATTTCTAGATATTAGCTGATTCATGAAGAAAAACTGCCGCCGCCTGGGCTTAAGAGGATTGCCTTATGTTTCCGGGCCGCGGCAATTTTTCTTTAGTCGCAACATCTGGTATTTTCCAGGCCAAAAAGGTATAATAAATTAAGAGAAGATTTAGCTGTGCAAAGTCCGTTTCGGAAAGATGGTGTTTTCATGAAACGACGGGAACTTGTGATTGTGTTGCTGTGTTTGCTTGTCCTGAGCAACATAGCAACATATCGTTTTACCCGTTTTTTCTTTTCTTCACCTGCGGTGGAGATACCCTGGGAGTGGGGCCAAGAAGGCCTCCTCCGGGAGGTATGGGCTATCCTGGATAAGAAGTATTTTCAGCCCCTGGATGAGGATAAGATGATCCAGGGGGCTATAAAAGGGATGCTCGAGTCTCTGGATGACCCCTATACGGCCTATCTTTCTCCCGAATCGATGGAAAACATGATGATTCATACAATAGGTTCCCTGAGCGGCATTGGAGTAGAAATTATCGAGGATGAGGGAGAAATACTTATATTAAGGGTCTTCGACGGCTCTCCTGCTGAGCAGGCCGGGGTGAGGCGCGGGGATTGTATCGTGGAAGTAGAAGGAAAGAGCATGGAAGGCGTTAAGCTGGATGATGCCGCGCGACTTCTGCGAGGCCCGAACGGAACAACAGTAAATATTGCTGTCCGCCGGGGCGGTGAAAAGGACCTTTTACAGTTCACGATTACACGCGCTCAAATAGATATAGATACCGTCTTTGCTCGTTTTCTTGAAAAGGGTGTCGGTTATATTAAAATTACCAATTTTGATCAGGGTACAGGAGAAGACTTTCAGGAATCACTGGCGTCTCTGGAACAGGAGGGTTTGCAGGGCTTGATCCTGGATCTGCGGGACAATGCTGGAGGGCTCCTGGACGAAGCTGTGGCCGTCGGCGAAATCATTGTCCCTGCGGGAGAAATTACCAGGGTTGTGGATCGCGAAGGCAATGTACAGGAGCGTTACCTTTCCAGTGCCGAGCCAAAAGATTATGAGATTGTTGTACTGGTCAATGAATATACGGCCAGCGCCGCGGAGATTATTGCCGGAGCTTTGCAGGATAGCAGTAAAGCTAAACTGGTGGGTATGCCGACCTACGGGAAGGCAACCGTCCAGCATTTGCACTATCTGAGCGATGGAGGCGGGCTGCGTTATACAATAGCAAAGTATTTAACTCCCAGGGGTTACGATTTGCATCAGCAAGGGCTGCAGCCTGACTTTACAGTGGAGCTGCCAACAGAATACTATCTGCAGTACTATACGCTCCCACGTCAGATGGAACAGGGTGATTCAGGGGAAACGGTGGCTCTTTTGCAAAATATGCTTGCTTTTCTGGGCTACCCTGTGGAAATTACCGGTGTTTTTGATGCAGCCACCGCAGACAATTTAAAGGAGTTTCAAAGAAAACACAACCTGCCGGTCACAGGAGCCATGGACCTCGCCACCAGGGAGAGCTTTCATGCCGCCTTGACAGAAAAAGCCGGTGAAGTGGATAAACAACTGAAGTTTGCCCTTGACATACTAACCGCCAAGAGCCTCTCCGCTCACAAAAACTAATGAAAAAGCCCCACTTGGAACCCGCTTTATCTCCCTCAGTGGTAGCGCAAGGTTATAGCGAGCGGGATGTGCAGCTTGAACCTGCAAGTTCAGCAAAGCGATGGCTTGAGCTGGCTCGGCAGACATGGACGTCTGCCGCTGTAGCGGCTGTAGTTTATTAGCTTTCTCCTTTAGTCCCTGCTACCGTTCTATGGAAGCAGCGCTTTGCTGTGGCGTGAGCGACTTGTGGAGCGAAGTCAAAAGTTCACGGCGAAGCGAAGGC
>DLUO01000195.1:512-2800 GCA_003444595.1 Bacillota bacterium | reverse complement strand
GAACTTTCTGAGCGGAACTCGGAGATCCGCCCACAGCAAAACGCTGCTCCACCTTTGGAAAGGGGCCTGAAAGATGGATTTTTGGTTTAGTATTTCACTCTTAATGCTTAAAACGATGTTTATGGCCATTCTGAATCCCTTTTTCTGGCTGTTTGTATTTATCGTGCTGCTGCAATACCGGCGGCTCGTGCTCATGGAGAAAAAACTTTTTGGACAACCGATTAACAATATCTGGAAACAAACATTTTATTCCGTCCTTTTTGGCATTATCGGAGGCGTTTTTGGCAGCTTTTTTCTTTTACTGCTGGGCATATCCTTTGACAGTATCGGCATTACCTATCTCTGGCCGGTAGCCATATTACTGTTGATGGTAAATCCCCGTTTCCTTTGCTTTGCCTACGCAGGCGGGATAATTGCCCTTGCCTCCCTGGCCGTTAAATATTTACTGCCTTTTTGGCCTGAACTGGAGAATGTCGCCTTTTTAAAAGGCCTAACCGGCATTCATCTTCCCAGCCTTTTAGCCTTAATCGGTATTTTACACCTGACGGAGTCTTTTTTAATTTTTATCAGCGGGCATCGCGGTGCCAGCCCCATCTATCTCAAATCTCCTTCGGGGGAGCTCCTTGGCGGTTACAGCATGCAGCGTTTTTGGCCTCTGCCACTGATGGGGCTTCTGGGCATGGTTGTCGCAGAAAACTCGGATATCTTTGTAGGAGGGGTTTCTATGCCGGACTGGTGGCCGCTGCTGGGTTCTGTCATGAATCCCCTGGGCAATGAAGAGCTTGTTTACCTTATGGTACCCCTGATAGCGGTGTTAGGCTACAGCGACCTTGCTGTTTCCAGTTTTCCCCGCAGCAAACGAATAAAAACAGCCGGCAATCTGGCTCTATACAGCGTGCTTTTATCAGCCCTGGCAATTGCCTCCGTTTTTTCCCCGTTGCTGGTTGTTCCGGCAGCTTTAATAGCGCCCCTGGGGCATGAATTTTTAATCAGAAAGAGCAATAAGGATGAATTTTCCAGGCCGCCGCTTTTTAACGCGGATAGCAGTTACGGTTTACAAATAATCGCCGTTATACCCGATTCCCCGGCTGAGAAAGCGGGCTTACAGTGTGGAGACCGGCTGGTGGAAGTAAACAACACCCGGATCGACTCCGAAATTGATTTTTGGAATATACTGCGTATGCATTATTATCGTGTGATTTTTAAAATTAGCAGAAGGGGAAGGGAGATCAATCTTCCCGTCCAGATTTATCCCCTGCCGGTAAGCCGGTTGGGAGTTATTTTCGCCCCGGGCCGGCTGGCGAGCGCCAATGTATATGTGGAGTTGACGAACAGCTCCTTTTTGAAAAATATCTGGCGGCGCTTTTCTGCCGGCAGATCCTGAAGACAACCTGCATAGAACAATAATTCCCGGGTAAAATTATTACTGTGGCCATGTTTTTGCCCTTTAAATAATTTAGACCCGGGGAGTATGCATATGCCGTCGGTTGAAGAATTGAATAATAGTCTGAATAAAGTGGCCGCAAATCTGCGCCAAAACCGCTTCAAGCTGGAGCAATTACTGATAACGATACAGGTGCAGCAACAGACGGTCATGGATAGCCTGCAAAAGATTATGGAAGAGCAGATAACCTTGCAGGGAATCGTCTCCGGAAGCCTTTCCCAGTTTGAAGAAAAAGCGGGGGCCAGCCAGGGCTTCCAGGGGCTTTTTCACGGTAACCCGCTGCTGAAAAATGAAATTATGCAAAAAAGGGTGGCACTGGAGCAGAACCTACACAAACTCCGGGAGATGAGCTACCAGCTACAGCAGAAAGTACAGTTGCTGGGGAAAACGATCCAGGATATCGGGCGTTATATTTCTCCGGAAATTGAACAGGATGAAAAAAAAGTGGAGGAGATCAAAGAGTCCCTGGAGCAGATGCCCGCACAGTCTCTTTTCCAGCAAAACTAAATGAACGCTCGTCTATTTTGATACCCTTAAACAAACCATCAATACTTCGTTGCCATGGCCCGTAGATGCCTTTTCATCCTCGTTGGACAGGTTTTTCCTTATTCTTCTTTATTCCATCATAGAGCAGTTGAAGATAATGCCCCGTAAGTGAACTTTTACCCGCATAGTTAAGGCTCCCTCGCCCTCCTTATCCATAAAAAAGGAGTCGGACCATTGGCCTTTGCCGGGCAAAGCCTGAACAGCTCCAGGATTTTTTCCAATTTTTCTTGTTCCGGCATCTTTGTTTGCCGGTACCTATTTGTGGTATAATATGCTGGCAGGCAGTGGCCTGAAGCAG
>DLUO01000195.1:0-282 GCA_003444595.1 Bacillota bacterium | reverse complement strand
CACCAGGTTTTACTGGGAGTTACCGGTTCCGGCAAGACTTTTACCATGGCCAATATTATCGCCGAAATTCAAAAACCTGTCCTGGTGATGGCGCCCAACAAAACCCTGGCCGCACAGCTCTGCAGCGAGTTCAGGGAATTTTTCCCGCACAATGCCGTGGAGTTTTTTATCAGTTACTACGATTATTATCAGCCCGAGGCCTATATACCCCAATCGGATACCTATATAGAAAAAGATTCCTCTATTAATGACGAGATTGATAAGCTGAGGCATTCGGCAACA
>DLUO01000144.1:9131-10086 GCA_003444595.1 Bacillota bacterium | reverse complement strand
GGCAGTTTCCTGGCAGGCGGCTCCATCAATAACCCGACCACGCCCTACCACCTGGAGATTGTTGCCCCCTATCACAGCTATGCTCAGCTCATAACCGATATGCTGTCCTCTTTTAACCTGGAGGGGCGTTATTTTAAAAGGAAGGAAGATTTTGTCGTTTATTTGAAAGGAGCGGAAAAAATCGGAGAATTTTTAAGAATCGTCTCTGCCCATAATGCTCTGCTTGCTTTTGAAAATGTAAGGATTGTCAAGGGTGTCCGCAACAGGATTAACCGCCTCGTTAACTGTGAAACAGCCAACCTGACCAAGACGGTTTTTGCTTCCCAGGAGCAGATCAGCAATATAGGACTCATTGAAAAGACCATGGGGTTAAAGGCCCTGCCCCCCACTCTCAGGCAGGTAGCCCAGCTACGCCTGCGCTTTCCCGAGGCAACCCTTCAGGAACTGGGTGAAATGGCTGTCCCTCCGCTGAGCAAATCCGCGATTAACCACCGCCTGAGGCGTATCAACACTCTGGCGCAGAAAATTAGGGAAAACAGCACCTCCAACGATAATTGACAGCCACCGGGGACCGGGGCAATAGTTTTTGCAAAGCAGGTTTTTTTAGTAATATAGCGAATAAGTATTTAAACAGGAAACTCTCTGGAATAGGAAATCAAGTAGTCTGACAGATTGGGCAGATGGTTATGAATTTAGAACTGAAAATTGAACAATCACAAAAACTTATAATGACCATGGAATTGCAACAGGCTATTGCCCTGTTGCAGCTTTCCACTATGGAGCTAAATGATTATCTCCGGGAAGAAGTTATGAACAACCCGGTCCTGGAAATTGAGGAAAAGGAAGAAAACGATTTTGAAACCGAAAAAACGGAACAAAGCGACCAGCCGGCAAATCCTTCAGAAAACGGACCTTTCGAATGGGAGGAGTATTTTAACGAATTCGAGCCTTTTTC
>DLUO01000144.1:6349-8945 GCA_003444595.1 Bacillota bacterium | reverse complement strand
GATAGAGAAAAAAAAGTATTAAATGACAATGTTTCAACCTTTCCGGATTACCTGGCTTCCCATGAGAAGAGCCTGCAGGAGCACCTTAGCTTTCAACTGACCATGTCCCTGGTAAGCGGCCAAAAGTACCTTATCGCGGAATACCTCATCGGGAATCTGGATTCCAACGGCTACCTGCAGGGAGAAATTGAGGAACATGCCCGTTTCCTGGGAGTGGATGCTTCTGAAGTTGCGGAGGCCCTGGAGTTGATTCAGACTTTCGAGCCCTGCGGTGTGGGGGCCAGAACTTTAAAAGAGTGCCTGCTCCTGCAGCTCCGCGAACATAAAAAGCCCCATCCTTCCGCCAGGACGATAATTGAGAGCTATCTGCCGGCTCTGGCCCGCGGACGGCACAGGGAGATTGCCCATAAACTGGGCATCTCCATGAAAGAGTTGCAGGATGCCGTGGATTTTATCCGGACGCTGAATCCCAAGCCCGGAGCGTATTTAAGCGGTTCCGGGGATATCAGGTATATTGTACCGGATGTAATAGTAGAAAAAGTTGAAGGAGAATATGTGGTTATCATTAACGACAGTACCCCTCACCTTTTCATTAACCCCTATTACCAGAACCTCCTGCGCTGCGGATGCGAGGAGAGTGTAAACAGCTTTATCAAAAAACGCCTGGAAAGCGCCCTTTGGCTGTTCAGGAGCATCGAGCAGAGGCGCATGACGCTCTATAAAGTTACGGAGCAGATTATAAAGATACAAAAACCTTTTTTAGAAAAAGGAATCCATTTTCTTAAACCTTTGACCTTAAAGGATGTAGCGGACAAGATCGGTATGCACGAATCCACGGTAAGCCGGGCGACCTCCAATAAGTATGTGCAGACTCCCCGGGGATTATATTCTTTAAAGTTCTTTTTCCCCAGCAGTGTGGGGGGTGTAAGGGGCGAGGAATACTCGGTTTTAAGCATTAAAGCCCGTTTGAAACGGCTGGTTGAGGAAGAAAAACCGGACTCTCCTTACAGTGACCGGCAATTGAAGGAATTACTGGAGATACAGGGGATACAGCTATCCAGGCGTACAGTAACCAAATACCGCAAGGAACTGGGGATTCCCACTTCTTCCCAGCGTCGCCGGATCTAATAAAAAGATTATTTTTACAAATGAAAAAATGAAAAACGGGTCAAAAAAATCCCATGCGGGTCTTTTTTTGACCCGTTTTTCATAGTATAATAATGGGAGAAACATGGAGGAGTAATTAGCAATGACACTGACTTCTGACCAGGAAAACCTAAGCCTTATTGCTCCTGAACTCCCCGAAATCCTGGTGCGCCGCTACCGTCTTCTACGCAAAATCTATTACTCCGCCCCAGTAGGCCGCCGCTCCCTGGCAGCTTATTTTCAGGTAGGTGAGCGGGTTCTGCGCCGGGAAATAGACATTTTAAGGGAACAGCGTTTGGTCGCTGTTGAGCCGCGGGGTATCACTCTCACTGAAGCCGGTGAATCTCTTGTAACATCTATCCCTCCTTCACTCAAGTCTTTCCTGGGGTTGACAGTGCTGGAAGAGAAACTTGTAAAGCTGTTAAGAGTAAAAGATGTTATTGTCGTTCCTGGAAATCTGGAGAACGATCCGATTGTTCTCTGGGAAATGGGCCGTGCCGCGGCCAGGATATTGAGGGAGTGTCTAAAGCCCGGTATTGTCCTGGCCGTCTCCGGAGGGACTTCGTGTGCAGCTCTTGCCGATATGCTCTCTGAAGCTCCGGCGCCTTCGGATATAACGGTCGTTCCGGCCAGGGGGGGACTTGGTGAAGAAGTCGATTACCAGGCCAATACCATTGCCGCCAGGGTGGCCCAGAAGCTAAAAGCCAATTACAGGCTGCTGCACCTTCCGGACTTCTTAAGCCAGGAAGCGCTTAAGATGCTGCTCCGCGAGAAAAAGATAAAGGAAATACTGGATCTGATCAACTCTGCCTGTATCCTTGTTCACGGCATTGGTACAGCCGAGGAGATGGCACGGCGCAGGGGTGCTGCTCCCGAAGTGATGGAAATGTTGCGTGAAAAGGGTGCTGTAGGTGAAGTTTTCGGTTGTTTCTACAATAGCAGGGGGGAAATTATTGAACATGTCCCCAGCCTGGGGCTTTACCTGGAGGATTTGGGAAACAGGGTAGAAAATGTAATTGTCGTGGCCGGGGGGCGCAAAAAGGCCGGTGCCATTGTGGCCGTGGTTGGCAACCACCCCCGGGATTATCTGGTTTTGGATGAAGGTGCGGCCAAAAAAATTATGGAGCTTTACGGGGAAACAGGGGTTAATTTTTAAGGATAAAAGTTATTATTAATGCTTATATTAAAGGAGGCAGGGTTTTATGACTGTAAAGGTCGGGATCAACGGGTTTGGAAGGGTGGCGAAATCTTGCCTGCGCGCCTCTTTTCAACACCCAGAGGTGGATGTTGTCGCGGTAAACAGTATACGTGATCCCAAGCTTTTGGCTCATTTGCTGAAGTATGATTCTGTTTACGGGACTTTCGAGGCCCATGTAGAGGCGCAGGGTCAGAGTTTGCTGGTAAACGGGCAGCGAATCCAAATCCTGGCACACAGGGACCCCTCCCTTTT
>DLUO01000144.1:0-6093 GCA_003444595.1 Bacillota bacterium | reverse complement strand
ATCATTACGGCGCCCGGGAAAAATGTCGACTTGACAGTTGTCATGGGTGTGAATGAAGATGAGTACAATCCTGCGGAACACCATGTAATCTCCAATGCCTCCTGTACTACCAACTGCCTGGCCGTTGTTGTGAAAGTTTTACATGAAAGGTTCGGTATAAAGCGCGCCTTCATGACCACTATCCATTCCTATACCAATGATCAACGTATCCTGGATATTACCCACAGCGACTACCGCCGGGCCAGGGCGGCAGGGGTTTCCATGATACCCACATCAACAGGTGCCGCCCGCAATATCGGCCTTGTGCTGCCCTCTCTGCAGGGGAAGATTAACGGTACTGCCGTCAGGGTGCCCACATTTACCGTATCCCTGGTTGACTTGGTGGCAGAGCTGGAGAAAGATACAACTGCCGAAGAGGTCAACGAGGCCTTTCTGGAAGCGTCAAGGGGCGATTTGCAAAAATATCTGCATGTTTCCTATGAGCCACTGGTCTCCATAGATTACAAGCAGAGTACATATTCAGCCGTTGTGGATGCTCTTTCGACTATGGTTGTCGGGGAAAAAATGGTTAAGGTTTTGGCCTGGTACGACAACGAATGGGGTTATTCCGAAAGGGTCCTGGATCTTGCGGCCTATGTGGCCTCCAGAGGCCTGTAAAAACTATCCGGGGGTGCAAAGGAACCTTGTCTAAATTAACTGTCAGGGATATTCCTGTAGAGGGAAAGAGAGTTTTTGTGCGGGTTGATTTTAATGTTCCCCTTTCACCGGAGGGAGAAGTGCTGGATGATACCAAAATTCGCGTTACTATTCCCACGATCAGGTACCTCCTGGAAAAGGGAAGCAAAATAATCCTGGCCTCCCATCTCGGGCGTCCCAAAGGGCGGGTAGTAAAGGAACTGTGCATGGCACCGGTAGCGGAGCGCCTATCACAGCTCCTGGAACGTGAGGTGCTAAGAAGTGAACAGGTAATCGGGGCTGAAGTCGAAAGAGCCGTGCAGGCCTTAAAACCCGGCGACATTCTTATGCTGGAAAATCTGAGGTTCGAGGCGGGGGAAGAAAAAAACGACCCCGGTCTGGCTGCTGCCCTGGCCCGGCTGGCCGATGTCTATGTCAACGATGCTTTTGCGACAGCGCACCGGGCGCATGCATCTACCTTTGGTATAGCTGAGTACCTGCCGGCTGTAGCCGGATTGCTGATGGAGAAAGAGATCGCTTACCTGAGCAAAAGCAGAGATAATTCCCCCTCTCCTCTTGTGGTTATCCTGGGTGGGAAAAAAGTGGCGGATAAAATTGGTGTGATCCGCCATTTTCTTAATAAAGCAGACAGTTTGCTTATAGGCGGGGCGATGGCCAATACCTTCCTGAAAGCCCAGGGCTATAATATGGGCGGCTCTTTTTATGAGGATGATAAACTTGATGTAGCCTCTGCAATTATCGAGGAGGCCAAAAAGAGCAAAGCCGGGTTTTATTTGCCGCTGGATGTAGTGATCACAGAGGAGCTCCGCGCTAACAGCCCCTCGAAAACAGTAAAAGTCGGCAATATCCCGGAAGGTTGGAGCGCTGTCGATATCGGGCCGGAAACGGTGAAAGTTTTTCAAAAAATGCTTCTGGGAGCTAAAATGATTCTCTGGAACGGCCCGCTGGGTGCCTATGAATTTCCTCCTTTCCACGAGGGGACCGAGCAGATCGCCAGGACTATAGCTGCAACTGAAGCGGAATCTATTGTCGGAGGCGGCGATATTGCCGCCGCCCTGGAAACACTGAGCCTCGCCGACGGTATTACGTATATATCTAGCGGAGGCGGCGCTGCTCTGGAGTTTTGGGGGGGGAAAGAGCTTCCTGGCCTGATAGCGTTGAAAGACAGAAGTTCTGTTGGAAACATGGTTAGATGAGGGGAATAGCACAATGAGAAAAACGCTAATCGTTGCCAACTGGAAAATGCATAAGACTCTGTCCGAAGCGGAAGAGTTTGTAAAGCGTTTATCCGGTGAGATTGCGGATATTAACAATATTGAAACGGTTATCTGCCCGCCCTTTACATCACTGGCCAGTCTCGCTGTTTTAACGGAAAAGACCACCATTTTGCTGGGAGCACAAAATATGCACTGGCAAAAAGAGGGGGCCTTTACAGGTGAAATCTCTCCTCTGATGTTAAGGGATCTGGGGGTAAAATACGTTATTATCGGGCATTCGGAACGGCGCCTGTATTTCAATGAAAACAGCCGGCTGCTCAAAAGAAAAATGGCGGCGGCTTTTAATTATGGGCTTGTTCCCATTCTGTGCGTCGGAGAGAACTGGGAGCAGCGCAGCGCCCGGGAAACAGAAAATGTGATTAAGGAACAGTTGCTTGGTGCCCTGGAAGGGCTTGATATAGGAAAAGATGCTATGCAAAAAATGGTGCTGGCTTATGAGCCGGTTTGGGCTATCGGCACGGGGAATCCCGCCCAGGGGAGTGAAGTCGGCGTTGTTGCCGGTTTCATGCGCTCACTGCTGCAGGAAAGATGGGGGGATAGTTGCCAAGGGGTGCGTATCCTTTATGGCGGGAGTGTTAAACCGGACAATATTGTTGAATTTACCGGTAAAGCGGGGATGGACGGCGCTTTGGTAGGCGGCAGCAGTCTGGATGTGAAAACCTTTGCTGCACTGCTCAAAGCCGTTTCCGGTGAGAGGAGCGCTTAATGTGCAAAAAAATACAGATCCTTTTCTTGTTCTTATTATAATGGATGGCTGGGGTTTAAGGGAGAACGGCGACGGCAATGCCGTCTCCCTTGCCCGGACCCCTTACATTGATCAGCTTTATGACAGCTATCCCTCTACATATTTAGCTTCCAGCGGTGAGGCTGTGGGCTTACCGAAAAACCAGATGGGAAATTCTGAAGTCGGGCATTTGAATCTTGGTGCAGGCCGTATTGTCTATCAGGATATGTTGCGCATCAGCAGGTCCATCGAAGATGGAAGTTTCTTTAGAAACGAAGCTTTGTTAAAAGTGCTGGAAAAAGTCAAGGAAAAGGGCTCTACGCTCCATCTTATGGGACTTTTGTCCGATGGTGGCGTACATAGCCACACCACCCATCTTTATGCCCTTCTTAATCTGGCCAAAATGGCCGGATTAAAAAAAGTAAGTGTACATGCTATCCTGGACGGGAGAGATACCCCTCCGAAGAGCGCGGCAAAATATTTGGAAGAGTTGGAGCAGAAGATCATCAGCCTGGGAACAGGGCAGGTGGCCAGTATTGCGGGGCGCTATTACAGCATGGATCGCGATCGGCGTTGGGAAAGGACGGAGAAGGCTTACAGGGCCTATGTTTACGGTGAAGGCGAACGGGCGGGCAGCAGCCTGGCGGCCTTGAGAGAGGCCTACCGGCGCGGGGAAACAGACGAGTTTGTCCTGCCGACGGTTATTGTAAACGAACGTAGCCGGCCGTCATCATTGGTTAATAATGATGACGGGCTAATCTTTTTTAACTTTCGCGCCGACAGGGCCAGGCAGATCAGCAGGGCCTTTGTGGAGAGAAGCTTCTCTGAATTTGTACGCGGCGCCGGCCCTTCCTTCCCCTATTATGTTTGTTTTACAGAATATGATCCCGCTTTGCAAGTCCCTGTGGCCTTTCCTCCGGAATACCTGTCGGGCACCCTTGGAGAAGCTGTCTCCAGGAAAGGTTTTCAGCAAATCCGTATTGCTGAAACAGAGAAATATGCCCATGTCACATATTTTTTCAACGGCGGGCGCGAGGAGGCTTATCCCGGAGAGGATAGAATTCTCGTACCCTCGCCGCATGTTCCCACGTACGATTTGAAACCGGAAATGAGCGCTGCGGAGGTCACAGAGGAGGTTTTAAAGGCGCTGGATAAAGGCAGTTACCGACTGCTTGTCGTTAATTATGCCAATCCTGACATGGTCGGTCATACCGGTAAACTGGAAGCGGCCATCAAAGCAGTGGAGACCGTCGACAAGGAGGTGGGTATAGTAGTCTCCAGGACATTACAAAAAGGAGGTATGGCCATCGTAACCGCGGATCATGGTAATGCCGAAAAAATGGTCGATGAGGAGGGAAACCCCCATACCGCCCATACCAAGAACGATACCCCTTTTATCCTGGTAACGGCACGGGATGGATATACTTTGCCTCCACGGGGTAAACTGGCAGATGTCGCTCCGACTATTTTAAAACTGCTTTCGCTTCCTGTCCCTACGGAGATGAACGGTGTTTCATTGATATAAATATTAAAATTTTAAAGTGAGGTGCAGGACAAAAAATGTCCACTTTAATCCAGGCTATCCACGCCCGCGAAGTGCTTGATTCAAGGTGTAACCCTACAGTGGAAGTAGATGTCATACTTGAATGTGGTTCGATTGGCAGGGCTTCTGTTCCCTCCGGTGCTTCAACAGGGACTTATGAGGCGGTTGAACTCAGGGATAAGGACAAGAAACGGTACCTGGGAAAAGGTGTTTTAACAGCGCTACAAAACATTAGGGAAAAAATCGCTCCTACTTTAAAAGGGAAAGATGCCCTTGACCAGGGTGAGATAGACAGGATCCTGATAGAACTGGACGGGACAGAAAATAAGGGCAAGCTTGGTGCCAATGCCATACTAGGCGTCTCTCTCGCTGCGGCGCGCGCTGCCTCCAGCGCACTGGGCCTCCCGTTGTACCGTTATCTGGGCGGGATAAATGGGAACCTGCTGCCTGTACCCATGATGAATATTCTCAACGGAGGTAAACATGCCGACAATAACGTCGATGTCCAGGAATTTATGATTATGCCTGTCGGTGCGGAAAATTTCCGCGAAGCCCTGCGTATGGGAGCTGAAGTGTATCACCATCTAAAAAAAGTGTTAAAGGAGATGGGCTTAAGCACGGGTGTAGGCGACGAAGGCGGATTTGCCCCCAACCTCACCTCCAACGAAGATTCCCTGCAACTGATCGTAAAAGCAATTGAGGCCGCAGGATACGAACCCGGCAGCGATGTTTTTTTGGCTCTGGATGTAGCAGCCACGGAGCTTTATGAGGATGGCAAGTACCACTTAAGGGGCGAAGGCCTGGAGATGACCGCCCGGGGGATGATCGATTACTACAGCAGCCTGCTGGAAAAATACCCTATTGTATCCATTGAGGACGGCTTGGCAGAAGAAGACTGGGAGGGTTGGAAAGAGCTCACTTCAGTCCTGGGTGATAAATTAATGCTGGTGGGCGACGATATCTTCGTAACCAACCCCTTGCGCCTTAACCGGGGAATAAACGAGGGTATTGCCAACGCCATCCTTATTAAAATGAACCAGATCGGCACAGTCTCTGAAACCCTAAAGACAATCCAGATGGCCTCACAAAGAGGTTACAGTTGCGTGATCTCTCACCGCTCCGGCGAGACAGAGGACACAGCCCTGGCAGACCTGGCCGTGGCCGTCAATGCCGGTTTTGTTAAGACCGGTGCCCCGGCACGATCCGAAAGAGTCTCTAAATATAACCGTTTGCTGCGTATTGAGGAAGGGTTGGGCAGGGCGGCCGGTTTTCCGGAAAGAGCTTTCCAAAGATGATTCGTAATAGAACTTTAGAACCGTATCATACATAGCACTTTCCCCGTTCCATTAAGCCGTTTCAATAAAAAGTGCTAAAAGTAATTATGGCTTTTTGAGGCGGGGATTGTCTGCGTACTTTTATTATGGTAAAATAACCATAATCTAAATGTGCCCAAGAATTCAGTTAGAGAGAAGGCGTTATTGTGCAGTTAGCTCTTGTTATTGTTTACACTGTCGTCTGTATTTCTTTAATTGCCACCGTACTGCTCCAGTCCGGTCGAAGCGCCGGCCTTTCCGGAGCTATAGCAGGTGGTGCCCAGTCCTTGTTTGGCAAGAAAAAAGGGTTGGATGACCTGCTCAGCCGTATTACCACCGGTCTTGCCATTGGATTTATGATCTTGGCCATAGTGTTGACACTTTTAGTGGCCGGATAATATGAAAATAGGGGTGGCGAAGGTTGGGGCTCGCTTAGGGGGTCGCTTGAGGCAGGTTTTGCAGCTCAGCTCGGGCCCTCGATTGGCCTTCCCGGCAGAGCTCACTTCCATGTTCGCGGTGCCGGCGGCGGACGGGCCTGTC
>DLUO01000037.1 GCA_003444595.1 Bacillota bacterium | reverse complement strand
AGCCTTAAAGGAGATGCGGATTTCTCCGATTTCCGTGTAGCTGACAATAGTGCCTCCCTCTTTTTTCTTGCCTCCCAGTGCAGGAAAAGAGAGGAGGATTACTCCCACAATCAGAATCAGGAAACCCAGGGCCGTATACTGCAAACTGCCTGTAACCTGGTACAGGTTTAAAACAGAAGAAAGAGCAGTCCCGTTGAGAACTCCCAGCGTAGCCAAAATTAAAAACAGACCGCACAGGATGGCAAGCACTCCGAGGACAGCCAGTATAAAACGTTTTCCAGTTCCCATAGAAACTTTTCTCCTTTCAAGGTTAGACGTTGGAAGTTGGAAATTGTAGGCTTAAAATTTATGTACTGCTTCAGGGCTCAACATGCCGTTTATTCCTATGATAGCAGGTTTTGTTTTAAAGCGCCTTTCCAACTTCCAACCCAACTCCCGGCTCAGCTTCCTGTTATTTAGGCGTTTCTTCATCCGCTTTTTGTTGTGGAAAGCTTACTCCCTGCACATGGACGTTTACCTTGACAACTTTTAACCCGGTCATACTCTCAATCGCCTTTTTCACATTTTCCTGAACTGACCAGGCCACATCCGGAATACGCGTTCCATACCGCACTATTAAATATAAATCCACGGCTGCTTCTTCTTCGCCGACTTCCACTTTAACTCCTTTGGATAAATTTTTGCGTCCCAGGGCTTCGGCAATGCCTCCGGCAATCCCTCCGCTCATGCTGGCCACGCCGTCAATTTCTGTAGCTGCCAATCCCGCTATGATCGCAACCACTTCATCGGCGATACGGATGGCGCCCAACTCTGATGGAAGACTACGACCTTCCATGTATTTTTTCCTCCTTTTGATAAAATTGGCTTACTTTAATACTCTGGACTAATTATATCAAAATTTACCGGGTTGTTTCAAATAAAATTATTATATTAACGCCATTTTGTGTATTTCAGTTCTGCTGAATAATCTGGACCTGTTCTCTGGGAACCCCGGTAACCGACGAAACAGCTTCGGCAATTCTTAAAAAATCTTCTTCGTTAAGCTGTCCTGCGTCGATCATTACCGTAGCGACTCCCTTGCGCGCAAACAAAAGGGCATCGTTATATCCCTGTGCTTTCAACATATTCTCAACCATCAGCTCTTTTTCCATAAGATCCGTCAGGTATAAAAGTTGTTTCTCCGCTTCGCTGCGTGCTTCTGCTCCCACCTGGGGATTATCGATCATATCCTTGAGCATCTCCACTTCCTGCCCGCGGACCCGGTCTCTTTCCAGCCGGTATTCGGAAAAAAAAGCACGAGCATCGTCAAACTGCCACTCGGCAGGATTATCAGGCAACCCCTCGGAGAGAATGGTCTGTAAAATCTCCTCGTCGGGGACTACTTCGATCCGGCTCATCTCCTTCTCCACGCTGCTTACAAATAAATAAGTTACCGCAGCCACCAAAACAATGCTCAAAATCCACAATTTTTTGTTGCCCATTGGCTTTTGAATCACCCCTTTCACCTGGCTTTGCTTTCTCCAAGAGGAAGAACAGCTATTTTATGAACAGGCAAATTCAGAACACTCTGAATGGCTCGCACGACTTCCAGCCGCAGCGAGCTGTTTTTTACACCTCCGGCAACAATCAGGATTCCCTTAATCTCGGGCATATTATCACTGAGAAGAAGGGGTTTCTCTCCACCTCCCTCCTCGCGCAGCAAAACATAATCCTGCTTGCTGGTGGTCTCCAGGATTTCCCGGGTCCCTCCTTCACGATCCTGCTCGGTCGTCCGCCGGTTGCTCTCTTCGTTAACCCTGGCATAGAATGATTCCCCGGTATTGTCAAAATTAATAAAGATTTGCACACGGGATATCCCGTCGATATTTTCCAGAACGTGCTGCAGTGATTGGATTAGCTCTTCTTCATACTTGCTGCCGGAGGCCACCGGTTCCCGTCTTGTTTCTACCGGAATTTCGTCGTAAGAAACGGGCGGTTTTTTTTGCGGTGACCATAAAGAACCGGCAAACATTAATATTATCCCCAAAATCAGTAAAGTTAAAAGAAAGATGTTTTTCTTCCTGCCACCCTGCACCCCCTTCCACAGGTCTTTAAAATAATCCCAATAACTACTTCCTGTTTTCTCCCCTGGCACGGATCCTCACCCCTCAAGGCAAAATTTTTACTTTAACTTTACTAGAAGGAAGCTGTAAATAAGCCGCAATAAACCTGTTAATTTCTATTTCCTTATCATTAACAGCTTCTCCGGCAGCTTCACCATTATTGTTTTCAGAAACTTCTCCGGCGGCAGGCTCCTCTTCCCGGCCCGTTACCTCCACGGAAATTTTAATTTCTTCTACCTTTGCGCCGGTTTGGCGGGTATCGGCATCAACTGCCGAACTATCGCGGACTTCAGCATAAATGTTCTTTAAAGAGCCGAATTCACTGCTTTCAGGGTTTTCCTCCATCGACACCTCCAGGCGAAGCAACTTTTGCCCGAATTCTCTGGCCAACTCCCCCTCCAGCAGAGAAAAAATCCTATAGCGATACTCTGCCAGCGCCAGGTCAATATTACCCCTGTACATTTCTTTTCCCCGCTGCAGAATTTCACCCAACTCCGCTTCTTCCGGCATCCCTTCTGAAAAAGCGGTAATTTCCCAGTACGGGGCAAAGCTCATAATCTTTTGCAGCGGAGTCAGCAAGGTCAGTATCAGCAAAATACCCACCAGCATGCGCAGGTAACGGCGAAATACCCCCTGGGGCAGCAGCATCTCCAAGAGGGTGCTTAAAAAAATAATAATAACAATATAGCGAATCAGGCTGCCGATCGTATCAATCATTGCACTCACTTATTACCCTTCCTGCTTTTCTCAATTCAGCGCAGCATGACGGCAGCATTACTGGCCCCTACGATAATGGCAATACCGATAAAAAAAGCCAGCGACACTGTTGCCACTGCGGCAAAAACCAGTACCAGGCAGTTTCCCATGGTATGCAGGGCTTCTCCGAGGGTCGTCTCCCCCAGCGGCTGAAGCACGGCCCCGGAAAATTTATAGATAATAATCAGCGCCAGCAGTTTAATCAGCGGAAAAGCAACTATTAAAGACAGTATTAAAAGCCCGGCGATGGTGGCGCTGTTTTTAAGCAGCAGCGAATAACCCAGGACCGTTTCCACTGCATCTGCCAGCATCTTGCCCACAACGGGGATAAAGGCTCCGGTCATATATTTGGCCGTCCTTAAAGTAAGAGCGTCTCCTATCCCCCCTGCCACTCCCTGGATAGTCAGCAGGCCCACAAATAGCGTTAACATCAAACCTAACCCCCAGGTACTGATATCTTTGAAGAGATCGGCCAGCCGGTTAATTTTGAAATGAGGTGAAAAATGATTTACCATGTATAGAATGGTTGCAAAGAAGATCAGCGGAAATAAAATATTGCGTACCAGCGAAGCCATTAAGTTAACAGAAAAAATAATAAAGGGATGAAACAAGCCCGCCGAGGTAACATGCCCCATTGACGCCAGCAAGGTCAACAATACAGGTAGAAGGGCAAGCATAAAATTAACCATGCTGTCAACTGTATTTCTGCCGATCTCCAGGGCTACAGTAAAACTTTTCAGGGCCAGGCCCAGCAGCACGAAAAAGGCAACGGCTTCCGTAAGCCTGGCCACCTCCTCGCTGCTAAAAGACCCCTGCAGGCTTTTCAGTAGGGCGGCGGCCACAGCCAGCAGGATCAATTGGCCCAACAGCCCGAAGTTGGTCACTATTTCCCGGAAAAGATACCTGATCAGGCCTTTAAGAATCTCGCCGATGCCCGGTATTATCCCGCCCTCATCTCTTTCCCAGATATCTCCGATATCCCATCTCGGCAAAAACTCGCCCATTTCTGTTTCCAGTTCGCGCCAGTAACTTTCTACTTCCTCCCACCCCTCCAGCGAACTGATACTTCCCCCGCCCTTTGCTCCCGGGCTAACCTCCTGTAGCTCTGTCTCCTCCTGTGCTGCAGCCGTCATGGCTGGTATTCCTGAGAGTAAAAGCGCCGCTAAAAGCGCCAGGCCTGTTCTCACCACCCATAACTTTTTCCACATGCCTTCCGACCACCTCATCTTTGTCGTCAAGGAATAAAGTTCACAATGCCCTCCAGAACGGCAATAAGGATGGGAATAGCCATTACCAGGATGATTAACTTACCGGCAAATTCAATCTTCATAGCTATGCTGCCCTCCCCGGCATCTCTACAGACCTGTGCGCCGAATTCGGCAATATAAGCCACCCCGATAACCCTCAGGAGGGTTCTCAGAAAGACGGTGTTGATTTCCGCCTCCAGGGCTAAATCCGTAATAATATTGACGACTAAATTTAGATAACCGAGGAGATAAATTACAATCACAACGCCTACAGCGATGGATAGCAACTGGGCTATATCCGGCCGGCTCTGGCGGATAAAAATAATTATCACGGCAGCAATAACCCCAAAACCTACAACCTGGGCTATTTCCATAAAGTGAACACCTGCTCTTTAAAGGCTCAGAAATTGAAGATATTACGGATGTTGGTAAAAAGATCTCCCACCAGCTGCAATACCAGTATCAGGACAATTACAACGCCAACCAGTGTCAGCATCTGAGCTTGTTCTTCCTTGCCGGCTTGTTTGAGGACGATATTCAGCACGGAAATAAAAATCCCAATCCCGGCAATCTGAAAGAGAAGGTCCACTCGCAAAACATCCATGTTATTACTCCTTTCCCCGGATAAAAGCCCTGTAAAGCCTGCTTCATAAAGTTATACACCCGGCACTTTCAGAGCAAAAAAATTACCATGGTCAACCCGCCCAGTAATCCCAGGTACTTCCACATCTTATCGTTTCTCCGGTACTCGTTTTGGGCCTCCCGGAGAGCCTGTCTCAACAATTCCTGGATCACCACAATCTGATTGAGCTGCCCGCTTTTGTCGCCTTTGCCCCAGACAAAACCCAGCCTATCCATTATTTCCATACCTTCACGTGACAGCTCCAGGGCGTCGTAATTTTTTTTCAAGGCCTTTTTCCAGCATTCCCTGGCACTTAATCCCCTGCTTTTTAGCATTAATGCGGCAGCATCTGAAAAGAGCCGTCCCAGGGGATCTTTTAACCTGCGCCCTATATGCCTAAAGGCCTGCGGTAAAGGAGTCAGGCCGTAATTTACCTCCGCCAGGAACATTTCCAAGCCCAGCAGCAGCTCTTCGAGCTGCAAAACACGTTTGCGGTACTTTAAAGATATGCTGTAGCCGTAAGTGTATGCGGCAGAGACGATTAAAAAGGCTCCCAGCAATTTAAGGTACATCTTTCCCCTACTCTCCTCCATGACGCGCAGAGTAAAGGGGCAATCCCCTCTCTCCCTCGATAATCATCTCCAGCGTTCCCGGTCCCCTGCTGTTACTGAGAAAAATCAACCTCTCAAAATAATTCTTTTGCAGCAGGCCTCCCATGATCGGCCTCTGGCAAAGCTCTTCCAGGCTGGAACCATGTGCCGAGGCAATTACCGATACGCCGGCATGAATAGCCTCTTCTATCGCCCTTGCATCCTCTCCCCGCCCGATTTCATCCGTAATAATGACCTGCGGCGAAAGAGAACGCAGCATGAGCATGATGCCTTCAGCCTTGGGGCAGGCATCGAGAACATCAGTCCTGATACCTACATCAAGCTGGGGAACCCCCTGGTAACAGCCGGCTATCTCGGAACGTTCATCCACAATGCCCACCTTTTTACCGGATTGTCCTAAAATCCCCGCTCCTTCACTGATCAGCCTGGCCAAATCCCTGAGCAGCGTTGTCTTACCGCCCTGCGGAGGAGAAATTACAAGAGTATGCAAGATACGCCCCATCCGTCGATCGAGGATAAAAGCCAGCACTTTTTCCCCGACTCCTTTAACCTCCCTCGCCACGCGAAAATTAAGAGAGCTAATATCCCGTAGGACTTTGATCCTGCCCCCTTCAACCACAGCCCTTCCCGCCAGCCCCACGCGGTGCCCTCCTGGAACAGTCAGGTATCCCTGCCTCAATTCTTCCTCATAGGCATAAAGGGAATAACCGCTAAGCAGTTCCAGCGTTTTTTCCAGATCCTCTCCGTCAACCTTGTAGGCTTCCCAGGGCGTGGCCACAGGCCCATCGGAACCGAGGTAGGATTCACCGCCGGCCCAGATGATAATAAGCGGCCGGGAATGTCTCAAACGGATTTCTTCTGTTTTTACCAAAAGCTCATCCGGTAAATTCTCCACGATAAAACGCACTCTGGGAGCCAGCAGGGGGCAAATTTGCTTTCTGATATTATTGCCGGTATCGGTCACGGACAGCTCACCCTCCATCTACTAAGATAAGGCCTGGACATCTTCTCCTTAGGAATAAGTATTTCAAAAAATCACTTTTTATGCCGGCAGCAGATTATTTTCAACCAAAATAAAAACTCCCGGTAGTAACCGGGAGCTTTTTACTGTTCAGCATTCGGAAGCATTAGCTATTTAAGAAGGATATGATTATTCCTCCTCTTTATCGTCTGCCTCTCCTTCATCAATTGCTTCAATTTCCTCTTCCCATTCCTCGTCATTTATGAAGACGACCCGACCACAGTTGGGACACAGCACCTCCAGGGATTCTTCGTCCTCGAGAATATCTTCGTCAATAACAACTTCCTGCCGGCATTCCGGGCATTCCACCGTAAAGCTTACATCATACTCTTCTTCATCCTCATCCTCGTCTTCATCATCGTCGTAATCATCATAAACTTCATCTTCTTCATCTTCTTCGTCAAAATCGTTCTCCAGATCAGTCAGGTCTTCATCAATAGCCTCCACATAAGAGAAGAGTTCATCGTAATCTTCTTTCAACGCTTCTACAGTTTCGACAATATCATCAAGTACAGAAATTATCTGGCCAATAATTTTCCCTTCCCTGGTTTCATCATTAATTCCCAATCCTTCAGCGAGACCTCTTAAATAACCCATCCTGGAACTCAAATCTTCCATCAATTAACCCCCCTTATAAAAGTTATTATACCAAAACCGCCTTTAACTAAACACGCTCCAGATAAGCGCCGGTACGGGTATCTATTCGCAAAACATCGCCTTCGTTTATGAAGAAGGGAACCTGCACGACAAGTCCCGTTTCCAGTTTGGCCGGCTTGCTCCCGCCGGCGGCAGTATCTCCCTTAAAACCAGGTTCCGTCTCGACAACTTTCAGCTCTACAGAATTGGGAAGCTCCAGGCCGAGAATTTCTCCTTTGAAGAGCAGTATATTAAGATGCATATTCTCCTTTAGGTACTTCAGGTTGTCTCCCAGTGTTTCCCGGCTGAGAGAAATCTGTTCATAGCTTTCCGTATCCATAAAAATATATTCTTCCCCGGATGCGTAGAGATATTCCATTTCTTTCCTTTCAACTAACGCCCGGGGTACTTTTTCACCGGCCCGGAAAGTACGCTCCGTAGTGGATCCGCTGCGCAGATTTTTTAGTTTTGAGCGTACAAAGGCCGCTCCCTTTCCCGGCTTGACATGCTGAAAATCAATTACCATGTAGATATCCCCGTCCAACTCTATCGTCAACCCGGTATGAAAATCATTGGTCGAAATCATTCATTAAATCACTCCCCGTTTTAGATTTAACCTAACGAAAGTGTCCTGGCGCTTCTGGTTAGAACCTGCAGCCCCTCCGGACGCAGCACAACCAGATCCTCTATTCTAACCCCTCCCCAGTTTTCAATATAGATACCCGGTTCTATACTGAAGACCATCATCTCCTGCAGCGTCTCCTGCCCTTTCGGCGAAAGTACAGGCAACTCATGTACCTCCAGCCCCACACCATGGCCCAGTCCATGACCAAAATATGCATCGTACCCGTATTGCTGGAAATACCGGCGCACTACAGCATCCACCGCAGCGCCCTGCTGCCCCGCGGCAGTCATTTTAAAGGCCATATCCTGCGCATCGCGCACAAGCTCATAAATCTCCCGCTGTTTTTCGGAAGGCTCTCCCAGTACGAACGTCCTGGTCATATCGGAGCAGTAACCCCCGTATACCGCTCCAAAATCAACAGTAACCAGCTCTCCTTCGCTGATTATTCTTTCGCCTGCCACGCCGTGGGGCAGGGCAGAACGTTCGCCGGAAGCGACGATGAACTCGAACGGCACTTTTTCCGAGCCTCTCTTACGCAAGCGGTATTCCAGCTCACAGGCAACTTCCAGCTCGCTGATGCCGGGTTTGAGCAGCGGCAAAAGTTCCTGCCAGGCTTCATCGGCGATACAGGCTGCCCGTGCGATCAGTTCTATCTCTCCCTCTTCCTTTACAGCCCTGATTTCTTCCAGGAAATTATTCAGGGGAAGCAGCTCAATGCCTGGAGCAGCGTTTTTAAGTATATTGAATTCCCTCAAGCTGAAATGGGATTCTTCTACAGCCAGATGCTTCAGGCCGCTGCGGGTAAGCTGCCCGGACAGATGGGAATAATCCACATGGTTTTCCACCTTCACGATTTCAAAAGCAGAAACCTGTTCCCCGGCCTGTTGCAGATAGCGAAAATCCGTATAAAGCAGGGCTTCTTCGAGGGTCACAAGCAAGAAACCGCTGGTTCCCGTAAACCCGCTTAAATACAAAACATTGGGCCGATGAGTAACCAAAAGAGCGTTAACTTTTTTCTCCTCCATTTTTT
>DLUO01000110.1:7696-9793 GCA_003444595.1 Bacillota bacterium | reverse complement strand
GATAACTTTAACATTTTCACGCACCCCGGCTTCCTTCAGACTGTCAACAGTAACTTTCATCGACTCCAGGGCAAGCGTTAATACCCCACTCAACCCTACAATATCGGGTTTCAGCTCAATAACTTTCTCCACAAAAGTTTCGGCTGGAACATCAATACCAAGATCGTGGACATCAAACCCTGCCGCTTCCGACATGCTCCTGAAAATATTCTTGCCGATGTCATGCAAGTCACCGGCTACGGTGCCCAGCAAAATCCTGCCTATCTTCGAACCGCTAACGCTGCCCAGAACAGGCTTTAGAACTTCAATCGCGCCGTTCAGCAGCTCACCGGCGAAGATCAAATCACCCACAAAATACTCTCCCTGCTCGAACAGGTCTCCTACAATACCCATACCGCTCTGGCACGCTGTTACCGCCTTTTGCGCCTCCTCCTCAGAGGGGTTCGCGGCCACAAAATCGCGTAAAATAGCCAGAACCTTTTCTTCGTCAAGTTCGCCCACTGCCTTTGTTAACGCCTGTAAGTCAGCCATGCCTATTTCCTCCCTGGTTCAATATTTTTACTTTACTTTAAGGGGGCCAATTTTATTTTTCCGGAATGCGTCATTAAATTTTCTACAATACCGGTCGCGCCCCAGCAGTGCCTCTGTGGCCAGCAAAGTGGCCAACATATCCCTGTTGAGCGGATCCATAATGGCTGAATCCATGCCGGCACAAATTGCAATGTTCAAGAAGTTCTGGTTGACTACCTTTCTGAGCGGCATACCAAAGGAAATATTGCTCAGGCCAGATGTCACTTTAATGCCTGGGAACAGGTCTTTGACGGCTTTCAACGTTTCCACGAACTTAAGCAGAGACTGGTTGTCAGTGGAAAGGGCCATGACCAGGGGATCAACGTGTATCCTATCCGGAGTAATATTATATTGTGCCGCCTTTTCCACCAGCGTTTTAGTAATGCCCACACGGCTCGGCACATCGGAGGGGATCCCCCGATCATCGCAGGTCAAGGCGATAACCTGCCACGGAGTTCCCTGGATAAGCGGATAAATGATTTCACATTTGTCGCCCTCTCCGGACACCGAGTTTATAATGCCGGGCTGCCGCGCATACCCGAATACCCGCTCAATGGCCTTCGCATTGGGGCTGTCAATACAAAGAGGCTTGTCCACGGCATCCTGGATTATCTCCATCAGCCACAAGAGGGTTTCTACTTCTGTCTCCGGTGACGTGCCGGCACAGACGTCAAGGAAGTCGGCACCGGCCTCCACCTGCCGGACAGCCAGGTCCCGGATAAAAGCTTCGTCTCTCTCTTCAATAGCGCGCCTAACGCCTGGTATGGTACCGTTAATCTTCTCCCCAATAATAATCAACGCAGAACCTCCTTTTTATGCAATGAATGTACACGTATATACATGCCGTAAAAAATCGTAACATTGTTCTCATATTTTTGTCAATAACCTTTTATCCATGTTTTGGGGTCTCTTTTTCACCTTCCCGCTAAACCCCTCCAATCACCTACTAAAAGTTTACACTACCTTTACCCATAATGACTACTTTCATCCCGCCACCGTTTTTTTCCCCGGGATTTCAACAGGCCTTTACTCACCATTTAAATAGCCGATAAATAATGCAGAAGAAAAGGAGTCTACGCTCTCCCAAAAAGAAAGCGCTGCCTTTTTTTCGCCATATTGATTTAATCTCTGAGGAGGAGAAGTTATGACCAGATTTACAAGGACGTTTATTTTTTTGTTCACAGTACTTTTAACCGGGTACCTGGTGCTTTTCCCCTTGGCTGGTACCGGTAGTGCCGGTACGGGTAATGGTATAAAGGTTAAAATTAACGATGTGTTCCTTTCTCTGCCACAGCCGCCTATTCGTGTCGGGATGACCACCCTGCTTCCCTTCCGTGCGATCTATGAATTTCTGGGCGCCACCATCTCCTGGGATAAAAATACCAGTACGGTCTCAGCTTCCAGGGGAGGCATTAAGGTGGAACTGCATGTGAAAAACGGGATCGCTATTATCAATGATGAAAAAGTTCTGCTAAACGTTGCACCCCGCATCGTTAACGGAACTACCATGGTCCCGGCGTGGTTTTT
>DLUO01000110.1:0-7501 GCA_003444595.1 Bacillota bacterium | reverse complement strand
GCTGAAAGCCTGGGTGCACAGGTAGACTGGGATGCTGAGCAGCAGGTGCTCAACATCTCCCTGGCAGCAGTCAGCGGAATCAATCTGGAGACAAGGGAACTGACCCTTGAACTGGGGGAAACGGAGATGATTGAGGCTACAGTGTTTCCGGATAATGCTGTCAACAAAAACATTAAGTGGAGCTCCACTTTTCCTTCTGTGGCCAGCGTATACAAGGCCAGCGAAACAGAAGCTGTCGTCTCAGCCGTTAATCCCGGAACAGCAATTATCATTGCCGCCACGGAGGAGGGGAACTATGTAGCGACCTGCAGAGTAACGGTCAACCAGCCTTATACTCCCGTAACAGGAATATCTCTCAGTAGAACAACCTTAACATTGCTGGAGGGCGGAAGGCCAACGGTTTTAACTGCCGAGATTACCCCGGGAACAGCTACAAATCAAAACATTATCTGGGAATCCAGCAACAAAAGTATTGCCTCCGTTCACAAGCAAACTGTCGACAGCGGTGTGGTAGCACCCTTAAAAGCAGGGACTGCGATTATTACCGCCACAACAGAGGATGGAGAATATGTCGCTGTCTGTACAGTAACAGTGCTCCCTGTTGAGGATGAGGATTGATAAAGATGAAGCAGGCTCTCGCCGGCTCCTACAGACGGAGGCCTTGGCTATTAATTGACGGGATAGGGATAGGGTGTGAGGGCCGCCGGGTAAAGATCTCTGTCCCAAGAATGGGTAGGCGCCATTTGTGCATCGGAGCGGTTGTAATAATCATAACGAACTCGGCCGGGCACATCGGGAACCGGGTCGTTCCAAGTCGCATCGATGTGATACCAGTTGCCGCCCAGATTAACCAGGTTCCAAAGATGGTTCTCTCCACCGGCTTTGCCGGAAATAAGGCGTGTTTCAACACCGGCTTTGTTTAGCATTTTGTAGAGCAGCAGTGCGTAACCCTGGCAGACGGCCCGGTTTTTAACCAGGGCGGCATAAGCTGAGTGTTCCCGGTAGTTCAGGTCATAGGCCACGTTGGCAACTATGTAGTCGTGCACAGCCCGTGTTTTTTCATGTTCATCCATCCCTGAAGTCAAGATCTTACTCAGAATACGCGCCACCTGCCGTTCTACGGCTTCCTCTTCCTCCCGTGTTGCCAGGTGCTGAAAGCGCAACTCCAAGAGCTGTGTGCCGCCGGGTTCAGTGGACCAGCTAATCCTGTGACTCCGCTGGGAATAACGCAGGTAATCGTCCCCGGTAAAAATTTCTTCCAGCATTGCCTCCAGGTCGTCCGGCATCTTCAGGGCTTCGCCGCTGTAACGTACCTCCAGTGAAGAAACCCTCTGCTGCAATGCTTCGCTGAGAAACTGCTGCAGCACAGCCCGGGTCGGCGCAGCTTTTACCGGGTAATCCTGATAGAGAGTACCTGTCCCGGAGCCCGCACTGCTGCTTTCCTGGAGAGAATCCCGCTCCAACTCCAGCGTATAAAGATCTTCTGTTTCCACATTCTCCAGCACAACCTGGGAAATATAAAAGCAGCGGGCTGAATCATCAGCATATCCGGGCCAGAGCTGGATGGCGAGACCCAGTTGGACAGGGCCGGGTTGTTTAAAAGTAAGTGAATAGAAGTCCGCTTTTTTATCCTCGACGCTACTGCTGCCCGAAATTGCATACCAGGAAAATGTACCGCCGGGAAAACTGCGGTAGCCCACCTCGCGCACGAAGTCAAGCGGTTTGCCTCCTTCATGAACGACGGTAAAACTCTTAATCCGCCACCCGGTGGAGTAATTGAGCAGTGTAAAATACTGCTCCGCAGGGGTGCGCAGGAGACTCCCGCCGGACCCTGCTTCAGCGGCAACAAGGCCGTTGCCGCGATAAATAGGCAGTTTTTGGGGGCGGGTGACGACCTCAGCACCTCCGGCGGTAAGTTTAGCCAGATCGCGTTGGACCGGAGTACCTTCCGCCAACTCCAGGAAATTATTCTGCAGCTCCACCCATTGGAGATTGCGCAGCCTCAACAAGGGTGCAATCTGGCGCACCCGGTTATTGTTCAGATCCAAAAGCTGGAGCTGGCGCAACCCTCCCAGAGCATTCAGCTCCTCGACCCGGTTGCCGGCCAGGGAAAGCCATTCCAGCCGTGTCAGCCCCCGCAGCGGTTCCACCCTGCTGATCTGGTTATTGCGTAGCTCCAGCCAGCGCAACTGTTTCATGTTTGCCAGAAAGGTAAGATCGCTGATACGCCCGTCAGCCAGCATAAGGCGTTGCAGCCGGGTGAGCCCGGCCAGGGGTGATACATTCCGGTCATCAAGACAGCCGCTTAAAAAAAGCCCCTCCAGCGACTTCAGCGAAGCAAGGGGTGTAAGAACGCTGATATCGTTTCCTTCCAGGTGCAAGAGACGCAGGCTGGTCATCTTCTGAAGGGCATCAATATTCGTTAGGCGGTTGTGGCTGAGGTCCAGCTCCTCCAGCGCCGTCAACCCGCGCAGGGCGCTTATATCTTTAATGCTGTTCCCCCCCAGGTTCAAGACCCGCAGGCGGGTTAGAGCGCCAAGGGGGGAGAGACCCTCAACGCTGTTCTGGTACAGGTTCAGGCTTTCCAGGTTGACGGCATATTCCAGGCCTGATAGATCAACAATGTTCTGCCGTCCGGCCTCCAGTGTCTTTAACAGGGCCATATCTGCCGTAGTAAGTAACCCTGTGGGGCGGTCCAGTGCCCGGCGCACTGCCGCTTCAAGCTGAAGGTCGGGGAAATGGATAACTTCCTGGGCTGCTGTTGATAAAGGGAAGATAAAAAGGCCCATAGTCAATAAAAACGCATAAGCTACTAGATGTATCAAGCGATACCCGGCATTAAGCCAAAACATGGCTCTACTCCTTTCGCAGCCTCCGGAACAGTTTTTCCTAGGGCAGGCGGTAGATAGTCAATACATAATTGTGATAGTAGTAGCCGTCATGGGAGACTCCGATGGTCACCTGGTTGTTGCCACTACTGAGGGAAACCGTGCGGCTAACCCCACTGTAATGATCGCTCCCGTTAATACGCAGATACTCCGAAGCATCAAAAAGGTCAACCGTGAGCTCGATCCAATTTATATTTCTGTCTACAACCATGGTATAGGGCATATTCGCCGGGGTAAGGTCCAGTCTCATGGTACTGCGCGTTATAGAGAGGTTTTTAAAAACAGCTTCCTCACTACTGGAGATAGAGCCGCTACCGGTAATAGTCAAAGAAAATTCCTTCTCCTGGCGGGCATATCTGGCGTCGGTAACACGTGCGGTAAAAGTAAAGGTGCCTGCAGAAGCGGGGGTTCCGGAGATCGTTCCCGAGCTGCTCAAGGTAAGACCCGACGGAAGGCTGCTCCCGCCGGCCAGCGACCATCTGTAAGGAGTAGTGCCTCCAGTGGCCCTAAGGGTAACGGAATAAGAGGAACCCTTCCTTCCCCGGCTTAGCGTCGCACCAGTGGTAATAGACAGAGGCGTTTCGCCGGCTTCGTACACAGTTATGGTAAAGGTTCTGCTTTTAGTTCGGCCGTAGTAATCGGTCACGCGTATGGTTGCGCTGTAGTCCCCCCGGGCACAGGTGGGGGTTCCGGAGATCGTTCCTGAACTGCTCAAAGTAAGACCCGACGGAAGGCTGCTCCCGCCGGCCAGCGACCATCTGTAAGGAGTAGTGCCTCCAGTGGCCCTAAGGGTAACGGAATAAGAGGAACCGCGATTGGCTCCGGGTAAATATTGACTGGTACTGATCTCCAGAGAGCCGGTAGCATCCCTTGAGTCGGATGTGCTGATGTAACCGTCTATAATATACGGCATCTCTTCACCGCTTAAATCCAAATTTTGCACGTAAAGTTCGGTGCTTCCCTCCTTCAAGGCTAAAAAAGAAATGCGAAAAAGCACCCCGTCATCATCAATAAAACCCGTATCTTTTTTTTCCCAGTTAACAGTAATTATCCCGTCTTCATGCTCGTCGAAATCAAAGATATCATCCGCACTCAACAGTTCTCCCCTACTGACTCGGCGAACCTCGACAATGTCCTGATCGTATTCCAGTTCAAAGGAGCAGTAATCAAGAGCCTGAGGATCTTCGATAGAAACATCAATAGTAACGATAGTTCCAACACTTACTCTATAGGCGGAACCAACATGGAATGTAGTTCTCCCTGCAGCCTCGGCATTTAAGGTGCTATCTGACAGACCCAGAAATACTGTTAAAAACATGAACAGACCAATCTTTAAAAAAGAGATGAAACAGGAAAAATCAATTGATCTTACAAAGCCAAGTGAAACAGCCTTTACGGCAGAAGTTCCGTAGAGAGCTTTGCAAAAATTTCTAGTTTGCATGGCAACCTCCACCAACCAATAATAATGTCCAGTAAGTATTTTCGGAGGCCTATCCAGTACTTTATCGGCACCTTTTAGTAGGATTTAAAGGTTTTTCTGTACGAGTCAAAGAACAAAATGTTCTTTTGTTAACTTATTTTGTTTTTAAGGTTGACATATGCCAGGATGATCACTAATATAAAAATGGAGTTGTCTGGGCGCCGGCCTTAGCTCACGCCTTCCTTCAAGGCCAGTACTTCAAGAAGAATTTTTGTGGCGGCAGTGGCCGGCATGGCGGAAAAGCCGCAGTGATCAGCTAAAAAGGAGTTAGAACCTGTTATGCGCACTAAAATTTTAAAATTGCTCAAGGATAAAAGTCCGGCTTATATCTCTGGAGAGGAACTGGCCGGGATGTTCGCTGTAAGCCGCACCTCCATCTGGAAAAACATCCGCGCGCTGCAGGCAGACGGTTACCAGATCGAGGGGAGCCCGCGCCGGGGGTATCGCCTGGTAGGAATCCCGGATCTGCTGCTCCCGGCTGAAATTGCCGGAGAACTGCAGACTGTAATTATCGCCTCCTCTCCGGAAAAAATTATCCATTACCGGCAACTTGATTCCACCAACAATGCTTTAAAGAAGCTGGCTGAAAAAGGAGCGCCTGAAGGAACAGTTGTCCTTGCCGAAGAGCAAACCCAGGGCCGGGGACGGCTCGGGCGTTCCTGGTCTTCTCCTTTCGGAAAAGGCATCTACCTTTCCGTCTTATTAAAACCGCCCCTGGCACCGCAGGAAACACCGCTGCTTACTCTCCTGGCGGCTGTAGCCGTGGCTAAAAGCATCCTTCTAAACCTGCCGGGCCTTGCCGTAGGCATCAAGTGGCCCAACGACCTGCTCATCCACAATCGCAAGGTTTGCGGCATTCTAACAGAGCTAAAGGCAGAGGCGGATCTCCTTCATTACCTTGTTATAGGGATAGGTCTAAACGTTAACACCCGAAAGGAAGATTTTCCTGCTGATTTACAAAGTCTAGCTACCTCTCTTTTCCTGGAAAACAGTAAACACTTGGTATCGCGCCATAAACTCGCCGCCAGCCTTCTCCGGGAGATAGATAGCTCTTATCTCGACTACTTTAAAAGCGGCCCGGGAGCGGTTATCTCCGAGTGGAAAAAATATAATGTTACCCTGGGTAAGGAGGTCACCATAAAAACGGTTAAGGGAAATTATTCAGGCTATGCTGTTGATCTGGAGGGTAACGGCGCTCTCATTGTTGAAGATGCAAAGGGACATAAAAAACGGTTTAGTTCGGGAGAAGTCTCCCTGGAGAAAACGCTTTAAAAAAAGTTAGCCGGAAAGATTCTTTTGCACGTAACATGTTTTTAGAAGGGCCCTGGGACAGCTACGCCGGGTTGCAAAGATCTGGAATATTGTTTTCTAAGGTACAACGGTATGACGGTCAAAACAAATTATGCCGGAGGAGCAAAAAATGCTTAAAACAAGGCATATGATCTTAAGCGGTCTGTTTGCCGCCATAACAGCCTTACTGGCCCAGATTTCCATTCCCCTTCCTTTCAGTCCCGTACCTATAACCGGCCAAACACTTGCCGTTTTTCTGACAGGCGCCGTCCTTGGAGGGCGCTGGGGCGCCCTATCCATGTTGCTCTATATCTTCCTGGGTGCCATAGGGCTGCCTGTTTTTCACAACGCACAGGGAGGGCTGCATATTGTCCTGGGACCGACTGGGGGGTACCTCTGGGGTTTTGTGCTTGGCAGCTACCTGATGGGGAAAATTACGGAGAAATGGAGTTCTTATCTTGCTATTGTCCTGGGTATGTTCCTCTGTATGGCCGCTTACTTATTGCTGGGAACAATACAGCTTTCCTTTATTGCCGGCCTGGATCTGCGACAAGGCCTGCTGCTCGGCGCCGTTCCTTTTCTCCCCCTGGATATTGTAAAAATATTTGCCGCCGGCGCTCTCAGCTTTTCTATACGACAGCGACTGATTAATGCCGGGCTGATTAAATAACCTTGGCTACCGGCTTCTGGGTACGATAAGACAACGCTGCCGGAGGCCAACTAATGATTCTGTATCTTCGCCTCCTAACTCCAAGCAAAAACGATGGTTATGGCATTTCGTGACATCCTCACGGGGTCAATAGTCCCCGAGGATTCCCGCCGGGCTTTTCTAAAATGAATACAGACAGCCGGTTTCGTCTCAAAACAGCTGTCTGCTTTTTATGCTGTATTATCGGTTCTGTCCCTCTTTGTTTCCCAGTGCCTCTTCAGCGAGGAGTGCTGCACCGAGTGCCCCTACGCTCTGGGGTTCCCGTGGCACCGTTACCTTCATCCCCAGGCTTTCCTGCAGCTCTTTGACGACGGCTGCATTTTTGGCCACCCCCCCGGTCATCATTACCTTTTCCTCCAAACCTACACGGTTGGCCATGGCAACGGTTCTCTCTACAATAGAAGCAACAATGCCTTTAACTATTTCTTCCAGGGGACGGCCTTCGGCGATCAGGGAAACTACTTCCGATTCGGCAAAAACCGTACACATGCTGCTGATAGTTACCGCGTTCTTGGCCAGCTGTGCCAACCGGGACATCTCAGAGAGATCGACCTCCAGGGCATGGGCCATTACCTCCAGGAAGCGCCCTGTTCCCGCAGCGCATTTCTCATTCATAACGAAGTCAACCACTTTGCCATGAGAATTAAGCCGTATAACCTTGCTGTCCTGCCCTCCGATATCAATTACCGACCTCACCCCTGGTTCCAGGTAAAAAGCTCCTCTGCCATGGCAGGTAATCTCCGTAACTTTGTCGTGGGCAAAAGGAGCGCTTACCCTCCCGTAACCGGTGGCAATTATATGCTGCAGGTTATCGAGTGAAAGGCCGCTTTTTTCCAGCCCCATCTGCATGGCTTTTTCGGCCGCCGTTTTGCTGTTCGCCCCGGTAGGTATGATAATTTCGGAGAGAACCTTCCCCTTGTCCAGAATCACTACTTCTGTGGATAAAGAACCTATATCAATACCGGCAACAGGCATGTAGCCACTCCTTTCCTACATATGAACGGTTAATAAGAGCAGCGATTGCTGTAGGCGGAGCTCCGAGGTCCGCTCAGAAAGTTCTACGGTTTGCTTGAGCCCCGACGACCTCCCCGGCCAACTCCCATTAGTGGGGGGGGCGACGGCCAGGGTGCGCTC
>DLUO01000018.1:413-11678 GCA_003444595.1 Bacillota bacterium | reverse complement strand
ATTTGGCGCCCGCAAGCAAGGCGCCCATATCGAGGGAAAAGATGCGCTTGTTTTTGAGCCCCTCCGGAACATCATTTTTGGCGATACGCTGCGCCAACCCTTCGGCAATGGCTGTCTTCCCCCCACCGGGCTCGCCGATCAGTACAGGATTGTTTTTGGTGCGGCGGGAGAGCACCTGGATAACGCGGCGTATTTCTTCATCGCGGCCGATAACGGGATCAAGCTTACCGGCAGCAGCCACTTCAGTGAGATCGCGCCCGTACCTGGTCAGCGCCTCATAAGTTTCCTCCGGGTCGGGGCTTGTAACCCTCTGATGGCCCCTGATGGATTGCAGCGCCTGCAGCAGGGTGTTCCTGTTAAGGCCACCCTGTTTGATTATTTTAGCTACTTCTCCCTGTGCTGTTTCCAGGATGGCAAGCAGCAAGTGTTCGACGCTGATAAAGTCGTCTTTAAAGGAAGCTGCCTCTTCCCTGGCCCGCTCCAGCACCCTGGCCAGGCGCGGGCTTAAATAAATTTGTTCCGCCGTCCCCTCCCCGGCGTATATTTTGGGCTGCCGCGCAAGGAAGTTTTGCAAACTGCTTTTTATCGCCTTGACGTCAACTCCCGCTCTGGTTAGAAGTTTATTTGCCAGCCCCTCTTCCTGCTCCAGCAGGGCAAGAAGCAGGTGCTCCGGCTCAAGTTGCTGGTGGCGGTAGCGGGCGGCAATATTTTGCGCCGCAGCAATAGCCTCCCGGGCCTTATAGGTAAAACGGTTTAAATCCATCTGCTTTCCTGAGACCCTTGGGCCAGGATTTCACCTCTTTCCTTTTGTGTCCTTTTGTGCTCCTGATTTTAATATAATAAATATTTACCGGTTAGTAAAGAATGTTTACTTTTGCTTAATGCATGGTAAAATTATATTAAGAAAAATCAGTCAAAGAAAGGGGAGGGAGGGCTCTGGCCCGTTATGCATGAAAATTGTTTTTCATGAGTCCTTTCTGGAAACTTATACAGGAGACCCGGCGGCTTCGCCGGGGCGTTTGGACCATGCCCTGGCCCTTGTCCGTGAGGTATATCCGCTGGTTGAACCCCAACCCTGTGCTGAAGAAGATGTGCTCCTGGTCCACAGCCGTTACCATTTGGAAAGTGTGCGCAGGGATGAAAGTGTTTTCCCCATGGCTCTTTTGGCTGCCGGGGCAACCATAAAGGCTTCCGAACTGGCCTGGAGCGGTGAAGCTGCTTTTGCGCTGTGCAGGCCTCCCGGGCACCACGCCAGCCCGGATTCCTGCTGGGGTTTTTGCTATTTCAATAATGTCGCCATAGCTGTGCAAAAAATGCTGCGGCAGGGAAAAGTGGAAAATGCGCTGATTATCGATTTCGATCTTCATTATGGAGACGGGACTGCCAATACTTTTGCCGGTAATCCGGCAGTTGTTTACCGGCATGTAACCGGGCGGGACAGCGCTTCTTTCGTAAATGACCTGGAAACCTTTCTTGACGGTGTTAGGAAAGCCGATCTGCTTGCCGTATCGGCGGGATTTGACCGTCACGTAAATGACTGGGGTGGGCTCCTTTCCACCAAAGATTACGAATCTATGGGAGAAATTTTGGCGCAGTTTGCCCGTGAAAGGTGCCAGGGGCGCTTGTTTGCGGCATTGGAAGGGGGTTATAACGCTTTTTCACTGGGAGAGAGCCTGGCTGCTTTTTGTGGGGGTATTGCCGGTCAGCTAGGATAATAGGAGAGCAAAGCGCTTTTCCGGGTGCGGCAGTGCCGCGTGATTTAACTACAAGAAAATTACCAAAAAAGTTGTTGACAGTAATCATTTAATTTGCTATAGTAACCAAAAAGCTATTTTATTAAGCCTTTTAAAGCCCTTGAAGGGAAATAGTATGCCGGTAGGAGAAGTTCAGAGAGCCGGGCGGAGGGGCCGGGGCCCCGAAGGTGTGAGCTTGGTACTTAATCGCCGGTTGAATGGCTCCCGGAGGCGCCTGTCCGAACATATTTGTTAATTTAGTAGGGCAGGACGGATTTTCACCGTTAAAAGAAAGGGGTATCGGAGCAATAACAGTTGCTCCCGTACCTTGTAAAGCGATTCCCTTTTATGGGGGTAATTTGGGTGGTACCGCGGGTAATCCTCGTCCCTGAGACGAGGTTTTTTATTTATAAGAATAAAAAAGGAGGTATGAAGTATGGAGGCTAAAAAAGTAATTTTGTCGGAAAAGGAGATCCCCAGGCAATGGTATAACATCCAGGCTGATATGCCCACGCCTATGCAGCCCCCCCTGCATCCTGCTACCGGAAAACCGGTGGGGCCGGATGATCTTGCCCCTATTTTTCCGATGAACCTAATCGAACAGGAAGTAAGTACAGAGCGCTGGATAGACATACCCGGGGAGGTCCTGGAAAAACTGCTCATCTGGAGGCCGACGCCGCTGCACAGGGCTTATAATCTGGAAAAATTTTTGAAAACCCCGGCCAGGATCTACTATAAAAACGAGTCCGTGAGCCCTGCCGGCAGCCATAAACCCAATACCGCTATTGCCCAGGCCTATTACAACAAGGTTGCCGGCATTAAAAGACTTACTACGGAAACCGGTGCCGGGCAATGGGGCTGTGCCCTGAGCCTGGCCTGCTGCTTGTTTGGTCTGGAGTTGAAGGTCTACATGGTCAAGATCAGCTATGAGCAAAAACCTTACCGGCAGCTGATGATGAAAACGTGGGGTGCCAATTGTGTGGCGAGCCCCAGCCGTGAAACGGATGTCGGCCGGAATGTCCTGAGCCAGGATCCGGATTGCCCGGGCAGCCTGGGAATCGCCATCAGTGAAGCTATTGAAGATGCTGTTACATCAGGGCATACCAAATACTCCCTGGGAAGCGTTCTGAATCATGTTATGCTCCACCAGTCGATTATCGGCCTGGAAGCACAAAAACAAATGGAGATGCTGGGTGAATATCCCGATGTGGTAATCGGTTGTGTCGGCGGCGGCAGCAATTTTGCCGGACTTTCCTTCCCCTTTGTGAGGGATAAAATCTATGGAAAAGATGTAGAGATCGTTGCCGTTGAGCCCGTTGCCTGTCCAACTATGACAAAGGGGCCCTTTGCCTACGATTTTGGGGATACGGCGGCTAAAACCCCGCTTTTACCCATGTTTACCCTGGGGCACAGCTTTATACCCAAATCGATTCATGCCGGCGGGCTAAGATACCATGGCATGTCTCCGCTGATCAGCCAGCTTGTCCTTGACAATCTTATTCAGCCACGTGCCTATAACCAGCTCCAGACCTACGGCGCCGGGATCACCTTTGCCCGTACGGAAAGTCTAATCTGTGCACCGGAAACCAACCACGCCATTGCGGCAGTAATCGAGGAGGCCGAGAAAGCCAGAGAGGAAGGCCGCAGCAAGGTCATCCTTTTCAACCTGAGCGGTCACGGGCTGCTTGATTTGACCGGCTATGACGCTTATCTTAAAGGCGAGTTGTCCGACTATTCCCTGTCGGAAGAGGAGATGAAAGAGTCGCTAAAAGTGCTTGATTCCCTTCCCCAGCCCATGTTAAAATGATTGGAAGGAAAGACGGGAATATGGAGGAGAAAAATGGAAAAGTTAAAACTGGGCTTGCCGGCGGGCAGCCTGCAGAATGCCACACTGGAAATATTTAAAAAAGCGGGTTTTAATATTTACGTCAATGAGCGCTCCTATTTCCCCCATGTCGATGACGAGGAGCTTGAATGTATCCTTATCAGGGCACAGGAAATTCCCAGGTATGTGCAGAGCGGAGTTCTCGATGCAGGTATCTCGGGTAAGGATTGGATTATGGAGACAGGGGCAGATGTCCTGGAGGTGGCGGAGCTGGTCTATGCCAAACAGGGATTCAGGCCCATCAAGCTTGTCCTTGCTGTTCCCGAGGATTCCGAGATAAAGCACATTAAAGACCTGCAGGGGAAAAAGATAGCTACCGAGCTGGTTGAGGTAACCAAGGAATTTTTACGCAGCAATAATATCCAGGCTTGCGTAGAGTTCTCCTGGGGCGCGACTGAAGTAAAGCCTCCGGCGCTGGTCGATGCTATTGCCGAGCTGACAGAAACGGGAAGATCTTTAAAAGCCAACAACCTGCGCGTTATAGAAACGATTCTGCAGTCCACGCCCCGGTTTATTGTTAACAGGGAAAGTTGGAAAGTGGACTGGAAAAAATATAAGATTGAGCAGATGGCAACCCTTCTGAGAGGTGCACTGCTGGCGGAGCAAAAAGTCGTCTTAAAGATGAATGTCAGTACGGAAAACCTGCCCAAAGTGCTCTCCCTGCTTCCCGCCCTCAGGAAGCCTACCATCTCCAATCTGCATGAGGAGTCATGGGTGGCCGTGGAAACCGTAATTGACGAAAAAACCGTGAGGGAGCTTGTTTATAAACTTAAAGAAGCCGGAGCAGAAGGGATTATCGAATATTCTCTGAATAAAATTATCCCCTAATTGCCGCCGTGGGCTTGTGCCGGGGAGGATGCCCACCGCCCGGCAGGCTTTACGCATAAATTGACCGCCTTGGCCTTAAGAACATTAAAGGCCAAAGGCGGTTTTTTACTTTTTGGGCGTGAAGAGCTTGACGCCCGTTACAGGTTGCTGCTTGGCCTGTTACTGTAACAAGTAAGGGAGGCTTTTTTCGCAAAAATGAAATATTTTTTTCCGGCAGGATTTTTTACTGCATATAAAGAATTAAAAAAATGGACGTAGATTCATGTGGAAATAAAAATATCAGGGATATGTTTAAATTTTAAACCAAACCCGTTTGAAGGGATAAGAGATGAAAAAGAGCCGCATCGTAATGGTTTCCCCGCTACCGGAGCTAACCAGACTGGCCCGGCAGATTTCACGGGAGCTTCATTTCAACATGGAGATTGTGGAAGCTTTCCTGGACGGGGGCGTAGAGCTGGGCAAGCAGTTTGAGCAGTCCGGAGCAGACGTTATCATCAGCCGGGGACCTACGGGAGTGCTTTTAAAAAAAGAGTTATCCATACCGGTAATATTGATTCAGATCACCAACTTTGATATTATTCAGGCCTTAAACCATGCCAAGCAGATCGGACGTAAAATCGCTTACTTTGATCATATCAAGCGCAAGGAAGTATATGATTTCGCAAGCATCGCTGAAATTCTCTCGCTGCAGGATCTGAGCCTCTTTTTCTATCACGATGAAAGAGAGCTGGATGAGCAAATAAAGCGGGCCTGTAACGAAGGAATAGAGGTAATTGTCGCCTCCGGTATCTGTGTTATTCGTATGGCCAGGGAGCGGGGCATGGAGGGGGTAATGGTTTTTTCCTCCCGGGAAGCGGTAATTGATGCCATGCAGTGGGCCAAGGATGTCGTCCGAATCAGGCAGAAAGATCGCGAAAGGGCGGAATTTTTAAAGACGATAATTGACCATACATATAACGGTGTTATTGCCGTTAATAAAGAGGATGTGGTTACACACTTCAGCCCTGCCGCGGAGGAAGTTTTCAAAATATCGGCTCCGTCCATTGTAGGTAAAAAAGTAAAAGATATTCCTGTTCCCCTGTTAAAAAAATTTTTCCTGAATCCTGAAACAATAAAAGGTGAAGTACAAAAAGTCGGGGAACGGCAAATTGTTTTCAATCATATTCCCATACATATGGATAATGAGCCGCTTGGGGCGGTTATCACTTTTCAAAGTGTGCACAAGCTGCAAAACCTGGAGGTCACGATTCGCAAGAAGCTTCATGCCAGCGGTCTGTCCGCTCGTTATACCTTTAATGATATCGTCGGCTCCTCAGAAGAAATAAAGAAAGCTGTAAACCGTGCCCGGAGATATGCCCGGACAGATTCCACGGTGCTGGTTACCGGAGAAAGCGGCACCGGAAAAGAGTTGTTCGTGCATAGTATCCATGCCGAAAGCTTGCGCCGTGAAGGCCCCTTTGTGGCTGTCAACTGCGCCAATATTCCTAAAGAGTTCCTGGAAAGCGAGCTATTCGGCTATGAGGCGGGGGCTTTTTCCGGTGCCAGGAAAGGCAGAAAGGCGGGACTTTTTGAGTTGGCTCATGGCGGCACCATCTTCCTGGATGAGATATCTGAACTCCCGCTTCCTCTCCAGTCCAACCTGCTGCATGTTCTCCAGGAAAAAATGGTCCGCCGTATTGGTGGAGAGCGCATCATCCCGGTAAATGTCCGCGTTATCGCCGCTACCAACCGTTCTTTACCCAATGAGATTAAAAAAGGCACCTTCCGGGAAGACCTCTTTTTCCACCTGAATGTCTTAACTCTGGAAATCCCCCCGCTGAGAAACCGGAGAAGCGATATACCTCTGCTCGTGGAGCATTTTTCCCGCAAATACCGGGGAGGTACAGGGCGTATGGAGAAGTTTCCGGATTCCGTCCTGCGTTTCCTCAGTGAATATGACTGGCCCGGCAATGTCCGTGAACTGGAGAATTTTATCGAGAAATATGTGATCCTCTCCGAGGGCACTAAAGAAAACTTCAGGTTGATGGAGGAACTGGTAGATGAGCTCTATCGCTTTAAGGAGGACACCCAAAACTTCAAGCATGATGAAGAGCGCTACATAACAGTAAATATTGGAACGCTGGAGTATATGGAGAGGCAGATTATTGAGAAGCTTTACCGGCAAAACAATCTTGATAAAAAGGACCTCGCCTCCCGTCTGGGAATCAGCAGGACAACATTGTGGAAAAAATTAAAAGCCCTGGAAACCGCGGCGCAGGACAGTGGTTTGGGGCCGTGACAGGCGTATTTTGTCAAGTTCTTTTATTCACAAATCGTTGCCGGCAGGGAAACGCTTAAATATTAATCATAACAAGTGTAAGTGAGCCTGGAGAGTTAAGTACATAACATGAACGGTGAGGTGATGCCTCAAAAAAAATTTTGTTTTTCAGAGGTCGAGGAGGTTGGGGTTGTCTGCAATAAAATCCATCTTGAAGGGAGGAATTCCCGGAAAAGTATCTTCCGGGGAGGTTTATGGGAAATCGTGATGCAGTAATTGTAAGTGCAGTGCGGACTATCGCTGGAAGGTTCGGAGGAAGTTTAAGCAGTTTGAGCGCTGCGGACCTTGGAGCGGCCGTGGTGAAGGAGGTCGTCAATAGAGCAGGGATCAAAGGTGAAGATGTAGATCAGTTGATCTTTGGATGCGGATGGCAGGCCGGGCTCGGTCCCAACATAGCCCGCATCTGTGCTGTCCGGGGAGGTCTGCCGGTATCGGTGCCGGCTTATACTGTTAATATCCGTTGTGCCTCCAGTATGCAGGCGGTAATCGAGGCATGCAGGCAGATATACTGCGGGGATGCGGATGTAGTTATCGCCGGCGGTACGGAGTCCGGTTCCAATGTTCCCTATATCATTCCTCAGGCGCGGTGGGGAGCCCGGATGTGGGACTTCACGGTCTATGATGACCTGCACCTGGATGGTTTCATGTGCAAGCTGGCGGGTATGCTCATGGGCAATACGGCGGAGAATCTGGTAGAAAAATATTCTATCAGCAGGGAAGAACAGGATCAATTTGCCCTGGAAAGCCACCAGAAAGCGTCCAAAGCATCTGCTGAAGGCAAATTTGATGCAGAGATTTTACCTATTGAAGTTAAACAAAAGAAAAAAGGAACGGTGGTTGTAAATAAGGAAGAGATACCCCGTCCCGACGCATCGCTGGAAGCAATGCTCAAATTGCCGCCGGTATTTAAGAAGGACGGCGGGACAGTTACCGCCGGTAACAGTTGCGCTCTCAGTGACTGCGCCTCCGCCGTGGTAATTATGTCGGAGGAGAAAGCCAAGTCCCTGGGGTTGACGCCCATGGCCAAAATACGCAGTTATGCTGCGGCAGGAGTAGATCCCCTGTACATGGGGATTGGGCCGGTGGCCGCTACACCTATTGCTCTGAAAAGGGCTGGGTTGACACTGGATGATATCGATTTAATTGAGCTGAACGAAGCGTTTGCGGCGCAGTACCTGGCCTGTGAAAGAGAACTGAAAATAAACCGTGAAAAAGTCAACGTGCACGGCGGAGCGATTGCCCTTGGACACCCCGTAGGGGCAACCGGTACCAAGCTTATCTGCACCAACATTAATACCCTGAAAATGTACGATAAGACCTTCGGTTTGGTCACTGCCTGTGTTGGTGGCGGACAGGGCCTTGCCATCGTGCTGGAAAGGTTAAGCTAAAAAAAATTAATTGAGAGGAGGAAAAAAGTATGGAAATTAAAACAGGTTTTGTTCTGGGAGCAGGTATTATGGGTTCGGGGATAGCTCATCTGATGGCACAGAAAGGCGTGCAGGCCATCCTCGTGGATGTTGATGATGCTATCTTGAAGCGCAGCATCGGAAATATTGAAAAGCTGTTAAACAGCAGGGTTTCCAGGGGAAAAATGACCGAAGGGGAAGCAAAGGAAATTTTGGGCCGTATTAAAACTACCACGGATATGAAAGAAGCTGCCAATGCCGATTTTATCATCGAAGCTGTTATTGAAGACGTTAAGTTGAAGCAGAAGGTTTTTGCCCAGCTGGAAGAAGCGGCAAAGCCGGATGTAGTACTGGCGACCAATACCACGGCCTGTTCCATTTCAGAAATTGCCTCCGCTTTAAAAGATCCCAGCCGCCTGATAGGAATGCATTTCTTCAATCCCGCAGTAGTAATGAAACTGGTGGAGATTATGCCCGGCCTGGCAACCCGGGAGGAAATTGTTAAAACAACCAAAGAGTTTGCCGAGTTTCTGGGCAAAGAACCAGTCGTCACCGATAAAGAAAGCATTGCCGGTATTGCCAGCAGAGTCCTCGCCGGATTGCTGAACGAGGCAGTATGGGTGCTGGATGAGGGTATTGCCACGGCAGCCGATATCGATAAAGCCATGAAAATGGGCTCTAACCTACCGATGGGCCCGCTGGCCTTAATTGACATGATCGGAATTGACACTCACCTGGCAAAAACCAGAACGCTGTTTGAAAAGTTCGGGGATGCACGCTATCGTCCCTGCTACTTGCTGGAGAAAATGGTTCATGCGGGCTATCTGGGACGTAAAAGCGGCAAAGGATTTTATGACTACTCCCAGGATCCCCCTGTACCCACAGTTTTGAAGTAAGTTCAGGCGGTAAGGTACTCCTTGAGAACAAATAATGTGGAGGTGTATTAGATGAATTTTGATTTAAATGAAGAGCAATTGGCGGTACAACAAATGGTTCGTGACTTTGTGGCCAAGGAGATTACTCCCAATGCCAAAGAGTGGGACCAGCAAGAGAAATTCCCCTGGGATGTATGGAAGAAGATGGGCCAGCTGGGCATCATCGGAACCTCCATCCCGGAAGAATATGGCGGCAGCGGTATGGATTATATTTCTCACGCTATAGTGGCTGAGGAGTTGGGTTACGGCTGTACTTCCATGCGCGGCAGCTATTCCGTGAATATATCCCTTGTGGCCAAAACCATTTTGAAATGGGGCACCGAGGAGCAGAAGAAGAAGTACGTCCCCCGCATTGCCTCCGGCGAGGCATTCGGTTGCTACGGCCTTACGGAACCAGACTCCGGAAGCGATGCCGCCAGTATGAAAAGCACTGCCGAGCAAGATGGGGATTACTATATTTTAAACGGCAACAAGATGTGGATTACCCATGCCGACGTATCCGAGGTTTCCATTATTTTTGCCAAGACGGACAAAAATGCCGGTGCCAGGGGCATTACCGCTTTCCTGGTAGATAAGGATACCCCCGGTTTTACTCCCCAGCCCATTCATGAGAAAATCGGCCTTCGCGCCCAGGACACCGGGGAGATAACCATGGACAACGTCCGCGTACACAAGGATCAGGTTCTGGGTCCCGTCGGTAGGGGTTTTGCCGTGGCCATGTCCGCTTTGGATAACGCCCGCTTTACCGTAGCTGCCGGCTGTGTCGGTACCGCCCAGGCAGCGCTCGATGTGGCCAAAAAGTACGCCAAGGAAAGAATTCAGTTCGGCAAACCAATTGCAGCACACCAGTTGGTCCAGCAGCTGATTGCCAATGCCGTCCTGGAGATTGAGATGGGCAGGCTGCTGGTTTACCGGGCCGGCCACCTCAAAAACAAGGATGTTCCCAATACTCGTGAGACCTGTATGGCCAAGTATTTCTGCAGTGAAATGGTCAACAGGGTTACCTATAACATGATACAGGTGCTGGGCGGCTACGGCTTCTCAGGAGAATACCCGCTGGAGAGGATGTACCGTGATTCCCGGATCAATACGCTTTATGAGGGAACTTCGCAGATCCAGCAGTTGATTATCGGTAACTCCGAACTGGGTATTCCCGCATTTGCTTAAAATGATTGACGGGGAGGAAGAAGGAGATTTTTCTTCTTCTTCTTCCTCCTTTCACTGGAAACGAAAAAAATTAACTAAAAGTTGGTAAGGAGGGAGAAGTGCGATTATGTACCAATTTCTTAAACTGGAAAAAGAACCTCCGCTGGCCTATATAACCATCAACCGTCCCGAAGTAATGAACGCCCTATCCAACGCCCTGACGGAAGAACTGGGCCAGGCTTTTGACGAGGTGGAAAAGGACGAAGAAATCAGAGTTCTGATTATAACCGGCGCCGGAGAAAAAGCTTTTATGGCCGGGGCGGATATTAAAGAGGTGCAGGAGCGGGATTTCGTTCTGGGGCGCAAGCAGACCAGGCGTCGCCAGGAGGTGCTCAACAAGCTGGCGGAAATGCCCATACCTGTTATCGCCGCTGTTAACGGCTTCGCCCTGGGAGCAGGCTTGGAGATGGCTATCGCCTGCACGTTGCGCATAGCTTCCACCAACGCCAAAATGGGCTCTCCCGAAGTGAACCTGGGCATTATTCCCGGTGATGGCGCCACCCAGCGCCTGCCCCGCCTGGTAGGTTTCGGCAGGGCTATGGAGCTCGTACTGACAGGCGGTATGATCGACGCCGAAGAGGCTTACCGCATTGGACTGGTCAACAAGGTTGTTCCCCTGGAAAATTTAATGGACGAAGTGAAAAAACTGGCCAATTTACTGGCCTCCAAACCGCCGCTGGCCTTACAGTATGCCAAAGAAGCGGTAAACCGTTCCATGGAAGTAGGCCTTTACGAAGGTATGGCTCATGAATCCTATCTCCATGCTTTGGCCTGTGCTTCCGAAGACAAAAAAGAGGGCGTGGCCGCCTTTTTGGAAAAACGCAAAGCACAGTTCAAGGGTAAGTAAATTAATTCCTCTACTGTTTTCGTACTGCTTAAATAATTTGCTTTGCCGAGGGCTGCCCTTCATAGGGCAGCCCCAGTTTTAAGAATTGTCTCTTTGTAGGATCTTACC
>DLUO01000018.1:0-177 GCA_003444595.1 Bacillota bacterium | reverse complement strand
TACTATGGTAATTTTATTAATATCATTATAATCGAATATTTCTGTAAGTTTCTGCAGATACATTTTGGTATCGTCGAGTTTCGGACAGCCTACTACCACGGTTTTACCCTTAAGAAAGTCGCGGTGAAAATTCCCGTAGGCAAAAGGAACGCAATCAGCAGCAATTAAAAGGTCGGC
>DLUO01000057.1 GCA_003444595.1 Bacillota bacterium | reverse complement strand
CGGCTTTTGGCAAGATTAAAAGCCGCCTTTTTTCACGAATACTTATACGGATAGAGGGAAAAAACGGCAGATGCCAAAGAAAAGCGTACACAGGAGGATGGTTACCTTATACCGGTGGATTTACTTAAGAAGAATAGGTATATGAGAGACAATCTATTTTATATTATCGGGGCAAGTACAGTAAAGGGTCAAGCTTCCGGCCGTTATAGATAATCTCAAGGTGAAGATGCGGTCCTGTTGCGTTTCCTGATGCCCCGACCAGGGCTACGGGCTGCCCTGCGCTTACCCTATCGTTATCTTCTACCAGTAGCTGCGAATTATGGGCATAGAGTGTGCTCCACCCCCCGCCGTGGTTGATCATCAGCACAAGGCCGTAGCCCTGTCGAAAACCGGTACCAAATACCACACCGGGAGCGGCGGCGCCGACATAACTTCCCAGAGGGACGGCAATATCAAGGCCGTAGTGATAACTGCCGTTGCGCGGGCCGAAACGTGACGTTATTCTTCCCTGAACCGGCCATCTAAATGAAGGCCTTGTCGCCTCGCTGCCTGCGGGAGGAGCGTTTCTTTCTCCGTAGCGGGAGGCCAAAAGAGTCGCCTGTACAGCTTTTCTTTCTTCCAGAGGCATGACGCCTCCCGGTATAATTAGTGTCTCGCCCGCTTTAAGCTGTGCAGGATCGTCCAAGAGGTTAAAAGCCGCAATCGACCGCGCGTCCGCTTTGTAAAGGGCGGCTATGGAATAAATGGTATCGCCTTTGTTTATTTTATGCAGCGTTCCCTTTATAGTAAGGATATCAAGATATTGGCCCGGGAAAATCAGATGGGGATTGGAAATCTTATTCCAGGAGATGATCGATTCGATATCTGTCCGAAAAAGAGCGGCTATTTTCGTTAAAGTATCCCCTCGTTTGATTTCATAGCGCAGCAGTGCTTTCGCTAAAGCTTCTTCCCTCCGGAGCCTTTCTTCCCTCAAACGTACGATTTCAGCGCTGTAGTTTTCAAGTTGCTCAAGATATGCCGGTCTTGGAAGGCCTTCAACCGTAACTGCTGCCTGTACTACCGGGGGAAATAAAAATAATATTCCTGTGCCTACCACCGCAGCTAGTACCGCTGCGACAGCGATATGGTTCAAGCATGCAGGAAATGCTCTTTTGCAAACATTTAACCAATGACGAATAATGGGGTAAAAATTAGACATTTTATGCCACCCTTCCTGTTTATACAACCGTTATTCTTTACCTTTACATAATAAATATTCACTGGTAAATTATGGATACAGGAAAAGGGCGGTTTTTTATAGATTTTTATAAATTATGAAGGTTAGCCAGGAAAGAGGCATTGTTTTTTGTTTTCTTCAACCGCTCCACCAGGGCTTCCAGGAATTCCGTTGAGGAGGTAGTGTTCATAGTGCGCCGCAAGGTCCACATAAGCTCAATGGTATTGTTATCCAACAAGAGCTCTTCGCGTCGCGTACCGGAACGCGGGATATCGATAGCGGGGAAATAGCGCCGTTCAGCCAATTTACGGTCCAGGTGCAGCTCCATGTTGCCGGTGCCTTTAAACTCCTCATAGACGACATCATCCATGCGGCTGCCTGTCTCAATCAAAGCAGTGGCCAGGATGGTAAGGCTTCCACCTTCTTCAATATTACGGGCGGCACCAAAAAAGCGCTTAGGTTTATGAAAGGCTGCAGGATCGATCCCGCCTGAAAGAGTCCTGCCGCTGGGAGGGATGACCAGGTTATAAGCCCTGGTAAGCCTTGTAATGCTGTCCAGAAGAATTACAACATCCAGCCCCTGCTCCACCAGTCGCTGGGCTCTTTCCAGAACCAACTCCGCCAGGCGGATATGGTTGTCCGGTTTCTCATCAAAAGTAGAACTCAACACTTCTCCCCTGACCGACCTGCGCATATCGGTGACTTCCTCCGGCCTCTCATCGATTAACAGGACAATAAGCACCAGGTCGGGATAATTTTCTGTTAAACTGTTGGCGATCTTTTTTAACAGGATTGTTTTCCCTGCCTTGGGAGGGGACACAATCAGGCCGCGCTGGCCTTTCCCGACAGGAATGAGCAGATCGATAATCCGTGTAGCGAAATCATCCGGGTCTTTTTCCAATACCAGCTGCTCCTGAGGGTGTATTGGTGTAAGTTCTGAAAAAAACGGGCGACTGGAGGCCTTTTCCGGGTCTTCATTATTTACCGCTTCTACATGAAGAAGGGCATAATAGCGTTCATTTTCTTTGGGAGGGCGTACCTTTCCGGAAACAAGATCCCCGGTCCGCAGGCCAAAACGCCGGATTTGTGAAGCAGAGATATAGATATCATCTTCGTGAGGAAGATAGTTCACCCGGCGTAGAAAACCGTAACCGTCCGGCATTATTTCTAAAACACCCTGGGTAAAAATAAGACCCTCAGCTTCAGCCTCCTGCTTTAAAATAGCAAAAATCAAATCCTTTTTTTTCATCGTGCTGGACCCTTTAATATCGGTTTCCCTGGCGATACGGTGCAATTCCTCCAAATTCATCTCTTCCATTTCACTTAAATGCATAATTCTATCTCTCACTTTCCTTCTTTATTGATTTGTGGATGACCACGGATAGAAATTTTGTGGGATATTGCCGTAGGCCCGCAATGAACCATAGAATAGTTTCAAGGGAAGTTCAAGAAAGCCTAACCCTCAAACCGCGTTTTAATACTGGCTGCAACCAGGTTGGGTAAGATTACAAATGGGGTCTTTAGGAAGAAAATATCTGTAAAGAAGTAAACAGTAAGACAGGGTAACACCAAAGCGGCAGGAATATCGTTTTTCCCTGACCATTAATATTATACCCCGGTTACTGTCGACTCATAAGCCCATACGGACTGAAACATGGAACTTTGCCGGCGAAATTATGTCGTATCTTAAGAAAAACGCGGCGTTTTATGAGTAACAGAGCATTCCCTGGCTACAAAATGGGGCTTTAAATCCAGGCGGTGTGTGGCACGAATAAAACGGATGGTTCCGGTCAAACCCCTCATCACAACAGAATGTGTAGTGGCCCTGTTTCCTGCGTACCTGACTCCCTGTAGAAGGTCGCCGTCAGTAATACCGGTGGCAGCAAAGATGATATCGTCCCCCTTAATAAAATCCTGCATTAAAAGCAGTTGTTCCGGATCCTGCAAACCCATTTCTTTAATTCTTTCTCTGTCATGTTCATCATCCGGCACCAGCCTACCCTGGATTTCTCCGCCGAGACACTTCAATGCCGCTGCAGCCAGGACTCCTTCCGGAGCCCCGCCTATTCCAAAAAGAATGTCGACGCCCGTCCAGTCTACAGCCGTCGCTATCGCCGCAGAAACATCGCCGTCGCTGATAAGCTTTACGCGGACGCCCAGGCGCCTTAGTTCCTTGATGATATGCTCATGACGTGGCCTGTCAAGCAGAATGGCTACAATATCCTCTACTTTCTTCTCCAGGGCCCGGGCAACATTCCTAACGTTTTCTTCAACTGGTGCATCCAGGTTAATACTTCCGGCAGCCCGGGGGCCGACAGCGATTTTATTCATATATATGTCAGGTGCGTGCAGCAAACAGTTTCGGGGAGCAACAGCCAAAACAGAAAGAGCATTGGGCAGCCCTTTGGCTACCAGATTTGTTCCCTCCAGCGGATCAACGGCCACATCCACCTGGGGAGGGGTTCCGGCACCAACTTTTTCGCCAATATAAAGCATTGGCGCCTCATCCATTTCACCTTCGCCGATCACAACAACACCGTCGATGTATACCGTATCGAAAGCCATGCGCATAGCTTCGACAGCGGCATTATCAGCGGCAATTTTATCTCCCCGGCCCATCAGTCTACCGGTTGCCAGCGCCGCGGCTTCAGTAACCCGCACAAACTCTAAAGCAAGCTCCCTCTCCACGGTTCTCCTCTCCTTTTATATTTAGTCAAGGAATAACTGTACCATTCCTCTCCCCCGCTTTCAGGTACACTAAGCCCTCCGGAGGTTTAAGCTTTTCCGGCACAACCAAAAAGACGCATTTTCTCCTTTACTTTTTTCTTCATTTCTGCTTTGGCCGGGGCTAGCATTTTGCGCGGATCGATGTTGTCAGGGTTTTTCTTGATAAATTCAGTAATTCCGCTGGTAAAAGCCTGCCTTATATCCGTATCAATGTTAATTTTACTTACACCAAGGGAGATGGCCTTACGGATAGCATCGTCAGGCACTCCGGAAGAGCCATGCAGCACAATCGGGGCGCCGGTAAGCTCTTTGATCCTTTTTAAACGGGGGAAATCCAACCGGGGCTCACCTTTATAAGGCCCATGGGCTGTTCCAATAGCTACAGCCAGTGCGTCAACCTCGGTTTCCTTAACAAAACGCTCCGCCTCCGCAGGATCAGTAAATAGAGCCTCCCGCTCCTCTACGGAAATATCATCCTCGGTACCCCCGATTTTGCCCAGCTCCGCTTCCACAGAAACGCCTACAGCCCTGGCGATCTCCACCACCCGGCGGGTCATGGCGATGTTTTCATCCAGGGGCAACCTGGAACCATCGAACATCACCGAGCTGAATCCAGAGCGTATACAGCGCATCACCTGATCAAAATCCGTTCCATGGTCCAGGTGCAGGACAACCGGCACATCAGTTCCCTGGGCGGCCGCTTTAACCAGGGCGACAATATAATCCAGGCCGGCATAATTGATAGCGCCCTGACTGGCCTGGAGTATCACCGGGGAACGCTCCTCTGCAGCGGATTCAATAATTGCCTGTACAATTTCCATATTGTTGGCATTAAAGGCACCAACTGCGTAACCACCCTTTTCTGCCGGTTCCAGAACATCCTTTAAACTTACCAGGTTCATTTTCTTTCTCCTTTCTTAAGGATGTTTTTTTAAAAAAGACCTCTCCGGGATCGATAGCCCGGAAGTAAAGATTACAAACTTACAACATTTATCCTCAAGACTTCAGTGTCGAGCCCTCTATTTATTTAAAAGGCAAGGGACGGCGGGAAGCTCTCCATAAATTGCATAAGCAGCGGGAGCAAAAAAACAATCGACAGCAGTAAAAAAAGAAGAATTGCGGCTGCAACGGCTATTAAAGGCATAAAATAAACCAGCGTGGCACGACCCCAGGAAAAATCGGAAACGATTTTTAAACCTGCTATTTTAAGAAACAGTGACCACAACAAAGCGGCCAAGGCCAGTATGCTCATTACGTTAAAGGCCGTAAAACGTGTAAACAGGCCGCCCAGAGCTACTATCAGGTATGGGTAGTGGCTATAACCGAGGACGGCTCCCAGTTTGGATACCCCGCCCTGGCCGCCAAATAGTTCAGAAACCAGATGGACCAGGCTGACAACAAGTAAAAAATAAAGGGGGCCAAAAACCAACTGTACCAATATGGTTGCCAATGGTAGAAGATGTAATACGCCTGTTACGGCCTCCTGAGGAAAATAAGCAGAGATTTCCGGTGGAAAAAAAGAATCCTTTATTACCACAGAGGAGCTGTTAACTGTAGCAATTGACACGACCAGGTTTACCAGCAAATAAATTACCATTCCGCTCCATATATTCCTGTTTTGTGCGATTCGCAACAGGCCTTTTCGGTAGTTGAACAGTATATCGTAAAAATCATCAAGCCATTCCTTCAACATGACCTCTCCTTTCTACCGGATCCATTACTCCTGCTCTTTTAAAAAGAGCAAAAGAACAAAAATCCGGTTGGGAACCGAAAAACCGGCTCCGGAGGACTGCGGCGGCCATAGCAGTAGTCATGCGTTCACACTAATCCCAGCTGGCTGTTTCGTGCCAAAAAAACAGTCACCCCCGGGGTTTCTTTCATAGTTTCTTTTAATTTACTTACAATACTATTAATATACTATTTCTACCTCTTTCAAATCATTCCTGCCGGGCTGTTGAAAATAAAGAACCTTTACATGAAGAAAAAGCGTTAAATATTGGTAGTTTCTAAAGCGTCTCTTTCCCCTGTTTTAAACGCAGGGAGACAGCAATTAAATCCCGGAAAAGAGGATTAGGTTTATTGGGCCGTGATTTAAACTCGGGATGAAACTGCGTGGCGATAAACCAGGGATGGTCTCTCAGCTCAATAATTTCTACCAGCCGGTTATCGGGCGATATACCGCTGAATACCATTCCTGTGTTTTGCAACTCTTCCCGGAAAATATTGTTGAATTCATAGCGGTGGCGGTGCCTTTCGTAAATAATCTCCTCACCGTAAGCGGAAAAGGCCTTGGTATGGCCGGCAAGCTTGCAAGGATAGAGCCCAAGCCTCATTGTACCGCCCTTAGAAGAAGCCTCTTTTTGCTCCGGCAAAAGATCGATAACAGGGAAGGGGGAATGCTTGTCAAACTCTGTTGAATTAGCCCCTTTAAGGCCGCAGACATTTCTGGCAAATTCGATTACGGAGCAGTGCATCCCCAGGCAAAGGCCCAGGAAGGGAACCCTGTTTTCGCGCGCATAGCGGATCGCTTCAATTTTGCCCTCTATACCCCGCTCGCCAAACCCCCCGGGAACAACCATCCCGTGAATATTTTCAAAGAAATTGTGCAGCATATCCCTGTCCCGGCCGGAGACCTTTTCAATTTGCTCCGCGTCAATCCAGCGTATTTCCACCTGGACACCGTTATGAACCCCGGCATGTCGCAGGGCTTCGGTTACACTCAAATAGGCATCTTTAAGCGCAGTGTATTTGCCCACCAGGGCAACGGTAACCTTTTCCTGCAAATTATTAATTTTCTCCACCATCTTTTCCCATTCGCGTAAGTTTGGCTCCCTCTGGGGCAGGCCAAGCTTTTCCAGGACAATTTTATCCAGCCCTTCTTCCTTGAGCGTCAAGGGAACCTGGTAAATGTTACCGGAATTTTTATTTTCAATTACTTCCCGGGAATTTATATCGCAAAAAAGAGCGATTTTATCCCTCAGGTCGCGGGTTAAAGGCTGTTCAGTCCGGCAGACAATTAAATCCGGCTGTATCCCGATACTGCGGAGTTCTTTTACACTGTGCTGCGTTGGTTTTGTTTTAAGCTCTTCTGTAGGAGTTAAGAAAGGAACCAGGGTTACATGTATATAGCACACATTTTCTTTTCCCAGGTCGGTTTTCATCTGGCGAATAGCTTCCAGAAAAGGGAGCCCTTCAATATCGCCGACAGTGCCGCCGATTTCTGTAATAACCACATCCACCCTGGTTTCATGGGCAACGCGCATGATACTTGCCTTTATTTCATTGGTTATATGGGGGATTACCTGCACTGTTCCTCCCAGGTATTCTCCGCGGCGCTCCTTCTGGATAACCGACCAGTAAATTTTTCCTGTTGTTACATTGTTGTTTTTCGTCAGGTTGGAGTCAATAAAACGCTCGTAATGCCCCAGGTCCAAATCTGTTTCAGCTCCATCATCGGTTACGAAAACCTCCCCGTGCTGGTAAGGGCTCATTGTCCCGGGATCCACGTTTATATAAGGATCGAGCTTTTGAATGGTCACCCTGAACCCGCGGCTTTTTAAGAGGCATCCCAGGGAAGCGGCTGTAATGCCTTTACCCAGAGAAGATACTACCCCCCCTGTAATAAAAACATACTTAACGTCCATTCCTCTCCACTCCCTTCTCTTCTTCAAATTCAACCCGGATTTATAACAGCTATAGAAAGGAGAGCAATGCTTCGCGCAAAATTTTTGCCCCTAGAAGAGCTGTTACCTGGGACGGGTCATGCGGCGGGCAAATTTCTACAAGGTCGAAAGCAATCACCCGCTCCTTCAAAGGCTCTAAATAGTTAAATATTTCCAGCAACTCCCGCGAAGAGACTCCTCCCGGTTCAGGAGCAGTTACCCCCGGCGCAAAAGCAGGATCTACAACATCAATATCAAGGGTTATATAAAGGTGAGCGTCCTTAAGGTGCGGAAGGGCGGCTGCCAAAGGTTCGAGCAGGGAAAAAGGGGGAGACCCTTCCCCCCTGAGCAAAGCCGTCTCCTCCCTGTCAGCGGAACGTATGCCAAACTGGTACAGATTTACACCCTTTAGCTGCAGCAGCAAATAAGCCACAGAAGCATGCGAAATGCTTACGCCCTGATAGGAGGGGCGCATATCGGCGTGGGCGTCTATGAAGATAACAGCGAGCTGACTGTACTGTTCCAAACAGCCCCTTACAGCGCCCAGGGTTATCGTATGTTCTCCACCGATTAAAAAGGGTTTTTTCCCCATTTTGAGAAGGCTCGTAACAGCGCCGGCAATCGTGTCGAGCGAGGAACCGGCATCACCGGGGGGCAGGATAAGATCCCCCGCATCATAAAAGGCAATATCCCTTAAATCCTTTCGGCGGTAAAGGCTGTACTCTTCCAGTACCCTGGACATCGTCCTGACCGAGGATGGCGCAAAACGGCTGCCCGGCCGAAAGGAACTTGTATCGTCCAGTGGAGTACCCAAAATAACCCCTCCGGCTTTACTTAAATCGGTTCCGGCGGCCAGATAAATGCCAGGATTTTCAGTAGGAGGAAGTAGGGAAGCTGTCATATTGATACCTGCCTGCTTTATTAACTTTCGTGCTCACAATGCTCGTCTGCCAGCAAATCGCGGACAAAGCGGGGAAGAGTGAAAGAACTGCGGTGCAACCCCGCAGTATAATACCTGGTGTCCTGGGGAATATTTTTCCCTTCCGGTTCCAGCGGATTATACTTTTTTGACCCCAGAGTAAAGCTCCAGAGGCCGCTTGGGTAGGTTGGTACAGAAGCGAGATAGAGATAGGCCTGGGGAAAAACGGTTTTAATGCGCCGAAAAACCGTCCTGATTAGATCGGCGTTAAAAAAGGGAGACTCGGTTTGAGCCACAAAAATGCCGTCGGGTTTTAAGGCCCTGAACGCCCCCTCATAAAAAGGTGAACCGAAAAGACCGACCGCCGGCCCCACAGGTTCTGTGGAATCGACGATAATAACGTCACAGGTGCTCTCCAGTGAGCGCACATATTCTATACCGTCGGCAATCTTAATTTCTACTCTGGGATCACTGAAGGCAGAACTGATTTCAGGGAAAAAACGCCTTGCTGCTTCGATAACCTTAGCATCAATCTCCACCAGTGTAACTTTCTCCACCTGGGGGTACTTGACAATTTCCCTTACGGCACCTCCGTCACCGCCACCGACAACCAGAACATTACGGGGACATGGATGCGTGGCCAGAGGAATATGTGAAATCATTTCATGATAAACAAACTCGTCAGCCACAGTCAACTGAACCATACCGTCAAGGACCAGCATACGGCCAAATTGAATTGTATCCAGCACTGCCATTTCCTGGTAATCAGTTTTGGCAAAATAGAGCGTTTCTTTTACTTTACAGCTCAGGCCGAGATTAGGAGTCTGTTTTTCTGTATACCATAATTCGGTCTGCACCTCTTATCACCACTTTGCCTTAAAATTAAACAGGTTGTTTACCAGAGAGCTACTGCAGCTATGACAGCACCGGCTTTTTCAACCCTGTGTTCCACGCTTTTAATCTTGATACCTTTCAACGCAAGGCCGCGAACGGCAAATGCCTCCTTGATCATCTCCTCTACTTTTTCCCGGGCAGCTTCTGCATTACAGCTGCCGGAATGTTCCATAATAACCCCGAAACTGTCTTCGGAGAAACCGATACCAACTGCAGCAGCTATCAACTCTCCTTTTTTTTCGCTGCAGGCGGAACCGTAAGCTGTAGGGACAAAAGCACCGGGAGGAAAATTAATACCGTTCTTTTCTTCTTTACATCCAGGCGGAAGAATACTGCTCAATCTTACCAGATTAACATTGCCCAGGCCTGCCTTCAGAAGAGCGGCATCAAAAGCCGTCAGTGTATGATTCGCCTCTGCTTTGGAGGCAACTATAATAAAATGCTCAGGTTTAGCAATCATTTTTTGGCACCTCTTTTAACTAATTTCCATAATAATTGTCAAGGTAAACTGTTGTTAATTATACCAAAATGTATACTAAAAATAAATAATTTTTCCCTGAGTTTTTGACCGTTACTTCAATCACAACAGTCAAAGAAATTAGGTTAAAAAAGGATTATAGAGGCGCTCATACCCCACCGAAGTAGGAGGCCCATGCCCTGGAAAAACACGTGTGTCATCGGGATATGACAAAAGCTTTTCCTTAATGCTCTTTATTATCTGCCGAAAGGAGCCGCCCGGAAAATCCGTCCGCCCGATGGAACCGGCAAAAAGAGTGTCCCCGGTAAAAAGAACCCCATTAATATCAAGAGATATCCCTCCGGGAGTATGACCGGGCGTTTCCAACACTTTGATTCTCAGAGTGCCTGCTTCCAGTACATCCCCCTCCTGCAGGGTCCAATCCGGGGGTGTTACTTTACTCTGACCCATAAAAAGGGCCATACTGGCCTGGGGGCTGCGCAACAGGGGGGCGTCGTCGGTATGAACAAGGACCGGAACATTAAAAGCTTCTTTGACCTCTGCGTTTGCGCCTACATGATCTATGTGGGCATGAGTATTGATTATGTATTTAACCTTTAATCCCAGCTCATGAACCCGTTTGATAATACGCCTACCCTCGGCTCCGGGGTCGATAATAACAGCCTCCTTGGTTTCCGCACAGGCCACCAAATAACAATTGGCTGCAAAAGGGCCCACTTCCAATCTTTCCACGATCAAGACAGCGCCTTTCCATCAGCAACTCAATTGCCGGAAAGGCATCCCTCCTTTCCGTCCACTTTCATCCGTTCTCCTTAAAGAATGACTACTAAGCTTTTCTCTTCCCCCAAAATCACCTTATTATAACATAAAATCGGATTTTTTAAAGATTATTTTTTCCAGTGTGTGTTTAATTTCCCTGCAGGTTTTCTTTTAAAGCATAAAGCATTTTAGGAATTAATTAAAGAATCTCAGAACTTTTTTTACTCAGATCTAAAAATACCTCAAAAAATACCACGGAGGTATGTTATAATAATGTTAATTGGTTACAAAGTTAATCCTGTCTCTTATACACATCT
>DLUO01000172.1:9541-10457 GCA_003444595.1 Bacillota bacterium | reverse complement strand
TACTGTCTTCATCTCCTGCGCTCCTTTGCAAGTTGGCTTGGCAACTACTTTATAAATAGCTCTAAACAATTACATCGAATTGATGGTGAAGCACAAGCTTGGGAGGCGTTTGATTGTAAAAAAATATAAAGCCTCCCTGCGGGCAGGAAGGCACTCTTATCCTACTACTACCTCATGCGTACCCACTGTCCCGGTCCTTTTACCTGGCTCCAGGCAGGAAATACTCATCTTATCATTTACAAAGAAAAATTACTGATTGAGAAATAATGGTGCAGGTGCTGGATCCCGCCCGAGGTAATTTTACCACCTTTCTCAACCAAAGGCAAGAAAAAAAGAGAAAAAAAACACAAAACTGCATTACAATTTATATAAAAACGAAGTTACAAAGGTGATTGGACTTGTGGCTTCGTTCAGCTTTGGTGTTCTTTAAAGATCGCGGCGTAAGCTTGGACTTTCTTTTTTTACCAACTGTGCTTTAATAACTCTACCAGTAATAAGACGCTATTTTCCACATCGTTCAGATCAACCATTTCTACGGGAGTATGAATATAACGACAGGGAATGGACAACCCCCCGGAAGGGATACCTTCCCGGGTAAGGTGTATCGCTCCGGCATCGGTACCGCCCCTTTCCAGAACTTCAAGCTGATAAGGGATATTATTTGTTTCGGCAACTTCAATCATCAACCCTGTAATCCGGGGGTGACAGATAACTGAAGAATCCTTAATTTTAACAGCGGGACCTTTGCCCAGTGAAATACCGGTTTTAAATTCGGGCTCAGGGGTATCTCCTACCCTGGTTACATCAACCGCCAATCCGTAATGAGGTTTCAACCGATACGAAACGGGTCTGGCACCTCTTAAACCGACCTCTTCCTGCACGGTAAAAACAAAATATATTTCATTGGGCAGCGGTA
>DLUO01000172.1:8767-9304 GCA_003444595.1 Bacillota bacterium | reverse complement strand
GGCTGAAAGGGGAAAGGAGAACAGCCGTATCTCCTATGTTAACCTTCTTTAGGGCTTCTTCACGGTTTTCAGCCCCTATATCAATAAAGAGCCTGTCAAGATCGAACTCCTTGGGCTCCTTGATTTTTTCCTGACCGATGACACCCGTTGTCCCATTCTCAAAAAGGACCTTCATTCCGGGTAAAATATTTTTTAAAACGCCTCCGATGCCGATAAAACGCAGAAACCCTCTATCATCAATAAAGGTAATCATTAAACCGATTTCATCCATATGCGCGGCCACCAGGATTTTTTTGGCGCCTTGATTCCGCCTGGCAACAATCAAATTACCAAGGATATCGATAAAATACTCTGCATTAAGTTTCTCCAGTTCGCCGATAATCAAGGAACGCACCTTATCTTCACGGCCAGCAGGGCCAAAAGATTCACATAGCTTTTTTATCAGCTCATTCATATCTCCAACTCCTTTTCATGTACTGATCTTATAAAAGCATCTACTATTTCCACAAGATTCTCCCAGTCTTCTTTAAAAAGCAT
>DLUO01000172.1:8154-8562 GCA_003444595.1 Bacillota bacterium | reverse complement strand
TCCTGCCGGAGCAATCGCTCCGGCATCCGTAAAATTGCCGCCGTAACGGCGAAACTGGTACGGCTTTTTTTGACTCTCAGCCACTTCGATTAACCGCTCCAGAATCCGCGGATGTGCAATAACAGACTCATCCTGGACAGTGAACGCCGGCCCGGCGCCCAGCGAAGTAGCATAATCCTGCTCTCTGGCCTCGGGAATATCCACTGCACCGGTTGTTTCAATCACAAGGGCTATCCTGGGATTAACCCTGTAAGCTGCTACCCGGGCTCCTCTTATTCCTATTTCCTCCTGAACAGTAAACACAGCCGTAAAGGAAATGGGGTAATCCCTCTGTAGAATTTCCAGCAGAGCGGCACAACCGGCCCTATTATCCAGAGCTTTTCCCTTGATGATGTTAACGGATGAACT
>DLUO01000172.1:6022-7934 GCA_003444595.1 Bacillota bacterium | reverse complement strand
TTTTTGGCACCTATATCGATGTAAAGTTTTTCCGCGTCAAGAGTCTTCTCTCTCTCTTCTTTTTTTTGCAGATGAACAGCCTTGGCTCCAATTACTCCTAAAACATTATTGGCTCCAATGCAAACAGGTTTGGAGACAAGATATTTTTCATATATCCCCCCTACTTTATAAAAACGCAGGTGCCCGCTTTTTTCGATAGCGGAGACCATCAAACCTACCTCATCCATATGGGCGCACAGCATTAATCCTGTTTCTTCCCTGTTTCTACTCCCCTCTTTTAGCGCGTACAGGTTTCCCAGGGAATCTGTGTGGTGCTTTATCCCCCACATGGTCAGTTTTTCTTTGATAAAGTTTCTAACTCTGGCCTCATCGCCGGAAACACCGGGTATCTGTGAAAGTGCTGTTATAAGCATGATAATCCCTCCACAAAAGTGTTGTTTAAACCGGCGGTAAAATACGCCAGGAGCCTTCCCGCGACTTTTATGTCCTCCAGGGTTAGCAACTCCACAGAAGTATGCATATAACGAAGAGGGATGGAAACCAGGGCTGTTGGTATGCCTCCCTGACTTACCTGGATGGCGCGGGCATCTGTTCCTGTCGGGCCTGGGGATACATCTCGTTGGTAAGGCAAGTTGTATTCCTTGGCCGTATCATACAGTGCCTCGGCTAAAAAAGGATGAATATTGGGACCAGTTGTAATAACCGGCCCTTTTCCCAGTGTAGAAACCTCGTGCTCCATAGCTCCGGGAAAATCACCGTGGCAGACATCGACAGCTATTCCCAAATCGGGAGATATGCCATATGTAGAGACGACAGCGCCTCTGGTTCCCACTTCTTCTTGGACGGTGGCAACAAAAAAAAGTTGGGCTTCATGTTCCATCCGGCTCAACTCTCTGGCACACTGCCATAAAACAGCCACCCCGGCACGGTCGTCAAGGGCTTTTCCGGCACGACAGTTATTCAACAGCGTAAGCATATCTCTTTTTATGGCGGCAACTGAACCTACTTTAATTGTTCTTTCAGCCTGTTCCTGAGAAAGGCCTGTATCTATAAACAAATTCTCCATTTCCATGCTACTGCTTTTTTCCTTGCCTTTCTCCATATATGGCGGCTTATATCCTATAATACCTTCTACAGGATCCTGTCCATAGACTGTGACTTTCTGCCCCGGTAGTGTCCGCACGTCAAAACCGCCAAGGGAGGTAAACCTGAGAAAACCGTTTTTTTCTATCCCGGTAATGATCAGCCCAATTTCATCCATGTGCGCGCAGAAAAGCACCCTGGGGACATCGGGCCCTTTCCCATTCTTATAATAAATTAAATTTCCCAGGTTATCTGTCCTGGCGTCATCAATATAGGGAGAAAATGCTTCGGAGATAAAGGCGGCAACATTTTGCTCATAGCCGGAGACTCCGTCTATCTGTGTTATCCCCCGTAAAAAAGCATCCAGTTCCATTCTATTTTACCTCCTTTGCCATAATTGACCATTTCCGAAAACTAAGTCAGTCGGAACGCCGGCAGTACAGAGGCCTAGCACCGTCTAGCTAAACCGGAGCCCAGGGTATGCCAATATAGCGTAACAGTTTTGTTAAACTGAGCTTAACAATGTATGCAACTCGGCAGTTGTCCTATATACTTGTTCGCATTGAGCAACGCTCAATGTTCCTGTCCCGCAACTGGGAGTCAATAGATACTGCCTGGCCAAAAGATCGGGGCTAACCCCCTGCCGGGAAAGGCGCCTGATACCCTCATAAAATTTTTCCCGCAAGAAAAAGGCATCTTCCTGGGCAACTGGCTCAGAGGTAGGAACAAGTCCCCAACCCAAACAGCCGCCTCTCCTCAGGAAACCCTCCAACTCTTCACCATAAGCAAGCATGGAATCAAAAAAGCCATAAGCATCAAAATTTACTAT
>DLUO01000172.1:5118-5786 GCA_003444595.1 Bacillota bacterium | reverse complement strand
TAGGCTCCCGCTTCTCTTATAGACATAATGACCGCCTCCAGGCTTTGCACGATGTGCTCTCTGGAGAGAGAAATATATGGTGATTGGCCGTAAGAAAGAAGCAGCGGCTCATCAATAAAAATTACCACCGGCAAAAAAAACCTTTTTAAAGACTGCACCTGGAGCCTTGCTGTTAACGCCAACGTTTTGTTAATAAGATCGCGAAGCTCTTCCCGGTAAAAAGCGGGGATACCGTCTGCTGTGTTAATCTGCAAACCGACAGAGAGCGGGCCGCTTAGCTGCCCCTTCAAATATTTTGGCTTACAGGATAAGCTTTCCCAATTTTCATCTAAAAATTGATAAAACCCTGCTGCATTTTCTCGGGGAAGGGCAGAGCGAAAGAGAACATCGTTAAGAGTATTGCCATTGCTTTCGTTATCCTGGCATTCCAGATAAAGCTCATAAAATTTGGCTACTTTTTCCGGCCAATCATTGGCCTGATTATAAAAAAAGGGGGATTCCCCCTTCTCCAGTTCTATTAGACCCAGCTCCACCGGAAGGTTAAGGAACTGCCGGAGGAAACCTTCTTTTTGGCCGCGCCCGAAAAGCTGCGGCCAGTGTGGCCCGCAGGATAGTGTTTCCTTGATTAGTTCAAGGGCTTGAACAGGATCTCCATGCGGCATACTGCC
>DLUO01000172.1:2624-4950 GCA_003444595.1 Bacillota bacterium | reverse complement strand
AGCTTCGGCCGGCACAAAAACAGATAGAACCTGTTTCATGTCCTGCAGGGGGGCGCAAGGTTGTGGGGAATTTAAATACTAACGCTTATGACTATTGACGATATACTCTTCTTCCCAGGTAATCTCATTAATTGCATTTTTAATATCATCTACCGGGGGGTTCTGGTTACAAAGCAACCCGTACTCAATACTATCAACCAAGGCTGCCCAACTGGCGTCAATTATATTCTCAGAAACACCTACTGTTCCCCATCTTTTGCTGCTATTTTGTGAAGTGATCAAGACGCGCACCTTGGCTCCTGTACCATCTTTGCCGTCCAGCACTCGCACTTTATAATCCACAAGTTTAATAGCCCTTATCTCCGGATAAATTTCCTCCAGGGCTTTGCGCAAAGCGTTGTCCATGGCATTTACAGGGCCGTTTCCCTCAGCTGCTGTATGCACGATTCTTTCCCCTACTCGCAATTTAACTGTAGCTTCAATATACCAATCGCTGCCGCGCCGTTCTTTATCAAGTATACACCTGAAAGACTCCAGCTTGAACAGGGGCTTGTAGGTGTTCAAGGTTTTCCAGATCAGCAACTCAAAGGAACCGTCCGCCCCCTCGAATTGGTAACCTTCGTGCTCCATCTTCTTGAGAACATCTAAAACCTTAATCGCCTCGGGATAATTCTTGATTAATTTTATATCCTTTTCCCTAACCTTAAAAAGAATATTGCTTTTTCCGGATAGTTCGGAAATTAAAATGCGCCTTTTATTGCCTACCTCTTCAGGGTTGGCATGCTCATAGGTTTGGGAGTGCTTAACAACAGCATCGACATGAATACCGCCCTTATGTGCAAAAGCATTTCGCCCTACATAGGGTTGGCCGTCTTGGGGAGTCATGTTGGCCAACTCGGCGACCACCTTGGAGATCCTGGTCAGCTCCTTTAGTTGCTCCGCTTTGAATTTATCTATTTTTAACTTGAAGTACATATTGGCAATAACAGCGCAAAGATCTGCATTGCCGCATCTCTCTCCATATCCGTTAATGGTTCCCTGGACATGAGTTGCCCCGCTTTGCAGCGCGATAATGGAATTGGCCATGGCCATTCCGCAATCGTTATGGGCGTGAATGCCAAGGGGAACAGAGAACTCTTTTTTAACTTCTAAAATAATGCGCCGGACATCCAGAGGCATTGTTCCTCCGTTGGTATCACATAACACGACTGAATCTGCGCCGCTCTTTACGGCAGCCCGGATAGTTTCCAGTGCATATGCAGGGTTATTTATATATCCGTCAAAAAAATGTTCCGCATCAAAGATTACTTCCAGGTTCCTTGCCTTCAGAAAAAAAATTGTATCGGCAATCATCGCCAGGTTTTCTTCCAAAGTCGTCCCTAAAGCATGTGATACATGAAAATCCCAGCTTTTCCCTACTACCGTCACTACCGGGGTATTAGCCTCTATCAGGGCCATTACATTGGGATCGGATTCCACTTTTGCCCCGGCATGCCTGGTGCTGCCAAAGGCAGTGATTTTGGCGTGACGAAAAGGTATATCTTTAAGGCGGCTAAAAAACTCCATATCTTTTGGATTGGAGCCTGGCCATCCCCCTTCGATATAATCAATCCCCAGTGCATCCAAAAGTCGAACGATCTGGATTTTGTCACCTACAGAAAAAGATATACCCTCTCTTTGTGCCCCGTCTCTCAAAGTTGTATCATAAACTTTAAAAACACTCATAAATAACCTCCAGAGAAATCCACACTGAATTAGAAATATTATACTATATGGCTTAAAGCATGTCTATATAAAGAAGCATTTTCCCCCGATGCGCTTTAATCTCTTAGTCACCTTCCTGAAATTTTATGTTAAAAATGATTTGTGACCGGCAGAATACCATACAAATTTTTCCTGTCTTTACACTGAATAGATCCGGTTATTACGGAAAAAATAAAGAGGAAATTGAACGGAAAGGAGGAGAGATAATGCAGGCAACAAGAACAGGTATAAAAAATATCGGCAAGGCAGAGTTCATGTCCCTTTTTCATCAATACCAGGGTGAATCGTTATGCTCCAAAAAGCTTAGTGCTTACGCCAATATGGTACAGGAACCCACTTTAAAAAACATGATAAATCAGATGAGTTCCCAGTGCCAGGATCGAGCCAACCGCCTGTCATCCCTTTTGCAGGAAGCCGGCGGGAGCCACCTGCTTTCCTAAGAATATAAAAAGGAGGTTTTTCAAGTGCAACAGCAACTTACCGATAAAGACATAGCCGGCGATGTACTTACAGGAGTTAAGTATATGGCACAGGGATATATGATGGCTGTAATGGAATCAAG
>DLUO01000172.1:0-2378 GCA_003444595.1 Bacillota bacterium | reverse complement strand
TATCGGATCTTCCAGGTTATGAATCAACACGGCTGGTATAAAGTTCCCATGATCCTTGATGAAGCACAAGCACAACCGACACCGGCACAGCGCTTTTAAAATTTAAAATACCCCACTTTGTTCTTTGTTATTAGCTGCCCGCTTCTGTCCTTACAGGAAGCGGGTTTGTGTTTAGCAGCTGTTTCCATTTCTGATCGTATCCCGCAACGACATGGAATGTATAACTTTTTTCAATTTATGGATAAAAGGGAGCTTCATCTCCTTTTTCTCAGGAGTTGTCCCAATTAACAACTTGCTGATCTCTAATATTTTTTGTGCAGCATGGTGTTTGGGGTACTTGAGTAAAAAAGGCTCCTGTTTCTTTACGGAGAGGGCAATAGCCTCACTTCGTGGTATTGTCCCCAAATATTCCACCGGTAAATGCAAAAACTGTCTGGAAGCGGTGCTGATCGCGTCCCATATATTGTAGGCCTCCTGCTCTTCCTGCGACTTGTTGACAATCAGTTTAATCCGGCTTTGGACTTCATAATTGGCCAGAACTTTGATTAGCGAGTAAACATCCATAATGGCATGGGGGTCTGGTGTAGCTACTAAGACGATCTCATCCGCCGCCAGCAAAAAATTGGTTACGTTACGGGAAACCCCGGAACCTGTATCTAGAAACAGGTAATCCACATAACTGTCAAGTTTGTTAAAAGCGGAAATTAACCTGCTGAACTGCCACTCCTTCAGATTGGCCATCTCATCCATACCCGATCCGCCGGGAATAAGCATTAATCCCTGGGGACCATGGATAATGATTTCTTCAATTTCTTTCTGTCCGTTTATAAGATGAAAAAGGTTATACGCAGCATTTACCTGTAAAAGAAAATCAACATTGGCTGTGCCGAGGTCCACATCAATAATGCAGGTCCTTTTCCCCAGGGATTGCAGGGCGAGCGCAAGATTTATAACCACGGTGCTTTTTCCGGCACCACCTTTTCCGCTGCTAACCGCAATTACTCTGGCCATCTCCGTAGAACGGTCATCTCTGCCTCCACGAGAAATGGAACCCGGGGAGGCGATCGTAAGGGTCCGCCCCTCTTTAAAACCCCGGGCTATAATTTCCGACTGAAAGGGTGCCCTGTGGATATTTACAAAGAAAACTTCAACGACAGTGCCTACCGGTAAAGGGATAAACCTTCCCTTATCTTCAGGCATCTCAATAACCCAGGACTTCTCCCCCTTGCTCAAAACCCTGGTGAGATATTCACCCCTGTACAGTGACGAGTGGGGTATTATTTTTAATAATATAGCGCCCTCTACTTTTTCTTCCATATAGAATCTTCTCTCTGGAAAAAATTACTTAACTCTATTTAGTTATATTTCCATAAATTTATACAATATCCTGCTGAGAATTTAAAAAAGAGTATTCTAACGAAAAACAGCTTTTTACCGCCACCCCTTAATTTTTAAATAGAGGACTTTTTATCTGAACTGGAGAAATAAATATTCACTCTATTGAGAGGAGGACCGTCATTTGATTTTTATTGGCACAGCCGGCTACAGCTACCGCGACTGGATTGGGCCTTATTATCCACCGGGAACTGCCTCCGGTAAAATGCTGGAGCTATATGCCGCGGAATTTTTTTTTGTGGAAATTAACGCCACTTACTACCGTCTGCCTGACTGGAAAATGATCGACTCTATGGAGAGAAAAACTCCCCCGGGCTTCCAATTCGTCATTAAAGCTCATGAGTCGATCACTCATCAGTACAGCCAGGATTATCTGGCAATTTGCCGAAAATTTAAACAGGCGCTCCAACCCCTGGACGAAAACGAAAAACTGGGGGGGATTTTAGCTCAATTCCCTTACTCCTTCCAAAACAATGAGGCAAATCGTAAATATTTGCTCGCTTTAAAAGAAGCCTTTTCCCCATTCCCCCTTATCGTGGAATTCCGTCGCCGGGATTGGCAGCAAGAGGCCGTTTTCAAGCTCCTGCAGGAAAACCGTATCGCCTATACCTGTGTCGATGAACCCCAGTTAAAAGGATTGATGTCTCCCCTGGCTGTAAGAACGGCACAGCTTGCTTACCTGCGCTTTCACGGCCGCAATTACACCACCTGGTGGAATCATAAAAAACCTTATGAAAGATATAATTACCTTTACAGTCATGAGGAACTTACAGAATGGGTTCCAAAGATAAATACAATCAACCAGGGTGCTGAAAAACTTTTTATCTCCTTTAATAACCATTTTCAGGCTCAGGCTGTGGCCAACGCCCGCATGATGCAAAAAATACTGAAAAAGGCTGAGTTCCACAATGACAAAATACTTCCCTGAAAATAACAAAGATGGAAATAACGGTAATCGCAACCACTGGCATGAACGTCTCCGC
>DLUO01000027.1 GCA_003444595.1 Bacillota bacterium | reverse complement strand
TCACCGAGGTAAGTTTTGCGGACCTGATCGTTTTGCAGCAGGGATGACGCTTTGTCATGCAAAACAATTCTGCCGGTCTCCAGCACATAACCCCTGTGGGCAATGCTGAGGGCCATCAGAGCATTTTGTTCGACCAGTAAGATGGTTGTCCCTTGGCGGTTAATCTCTTCGATAATACGAAATATTTCTTTAACAACTAAAGGAGCAAGGCCCATTGAAGGCTCGTCCAGGAGCAGCAACCGCGGTCTGGACATCAGAGCTCGCCCGATGGCCAGCATTTGCTGCTCTCCGCCGCTTAAAGTACCGGCCGGTTGCTTTTCTCTTCCTTTAAGCTGGGGAAAAGTGTCAAAGATCATATCTATATCTTTATGCAGGCCATTTTTGTCTTTCCTTATATAAGCTCCCATGAGCAGATTCTCCAGCAGAGAAAGGCGAGGGAAAATGCGCCTTCCCTCTGGAACATGGGAAATACCCATTTTAACAATATCATGAGGAGGCACATTATGAATCTGTTTTTCGCAGAAAAAAATACCCCCCGCAGCAGGTTTAAGTAAGCCGGAAATGGTCAGCAACGTTGTCGTTTTCCCCGCCCCATTTGCGCCGATTAAAGTAACAATCTCTCCCTCTTCGACCTTGAGACTGATACTTTTCAGAGCCTGTATATTCCCGTAAAAGGTGGAAAGATTCTCTATCAGCAGCAACCTTTTTGCCTCCCAATAGTTAAAAGTTAGGTAGAAACACCCAGGTAAGCATGAATGACATCCTCGTTTCCCTGGATCTCCGCCGGTGTCCCTTCAGCGATTTTCCTTCCGTAGTTCAAAACGGCGACCCTTTCCGATATCCCCATGACAACTTTCATATCATGTTCAATCAGCAAGATTGTTTTATTCATCTCATCCCTGATCCGGGAAATTAGCTTCATTAAGTTGATCGTTTCCTGGGGGTTCATGCCTGCAGCCGGCTCGTCAAGCAGCAAAAGCTCAGGCTCCGCCGCCAGGGCGCGGGCCACCTCCAGCCGCCGCTGCTCACCGTAGGATAGATTGCCGGCCTGCTCGTCTTTTTTATCTTCAAGCCCTACAAACTCGAGCAAAGAAATGGCAACGTCCCTGGCCTCCGCTTCCTCGCGCCTGTCTCTCGGCCGTCGCAGAATGGCGCCAATCAGACCTGAAGCAGTCCTGGTATGTCTGCCGATAAGCACGTTGTCAAGGACTGTCATCTTAGAAAAAAGGCGTATATTTTGAAAGGTCCGGGCCAGCCCTTTCGCTGTAATCTGATAAGGTTTCAACCCGCTGATCTTTTCATTTTTAAAGTAAATTTCTCCTCCGGAGGGCTGGTAATGGCCTGTAAAAAGGTTAAACAACGTAGTCTTTCCGGCTCCGTTGGGCCCGATCAGCCCCATTATTTCCCGCTTTTTTACGAAAAAATCCACCTGATCTACGGCCTTTAACCCGCCAAAGTAACGGCTGATTTTGACTGCGTCCAGGATATAATTATTTGATGGCATCGTTCCGGACAATCTCGTCATCCCCTGATGAATAATTTTTACAGTCCACTTTTTTTATTGATATTCATCCTTTTTAAAATTGACTCTCCCTGCAAAAAACTTCTACTGACACTGGTTTCACCGAGCAACCCCTGGGGCCTTACTCTCATCATGATAACCAGTATCGCACCGTAGAACAGCTGCCTGTAATCGGCGCTTGCTCTTAATAATTCAGGAATAGCGGTGAGGGCTGCTGCACCGATAACAGAGCCCCACAAATTTCCCAGCCCGCCCAGCACAACCATGCACAGATGTTCAATGGAGCGCAAAAAGCCGAAACTGCCGGGATGGATGTACTGAAAATAATGGGAAAAAAGTCCGCCTCCAAGACCGGCGAAAAAAGCGCCGACCCCAAAAGAAACAATTTTATAATAGGTTGTATTTATACCCATGGATTCAGCGGCTGTCTCGTCTTCACGTATAGCAATAAACGCCCTGCCGACCCTGGATTTCAAAATACGGTTCAAGGTAAACAGTGTAACTAGGACAGCAATAACAACCCATAGTAATGTTGTAATTTTGGGTATTCCCCGCAAGCCTACCGCGCCACCGGTTATTTCCAGGTTAAGAAATACGATCCTCACTATCTCCCCAAACCCGAGGGTCGCAATGGCCAGGTAATCCCCTTTGAGCTTTAACGTTGGAACCCCGATTAATATTCCAAAAAAACCGGCTACCAGAGCACCACATAAAAGGGAGGCAATAAAAGGAAAACCCAATTTGAGGGTAACAAGAGCAGAAGCATATGCTCCTATGCTCATGAAAGCAGCATGCCCTATGGACAGCTGCCCGGTAAAACCGGTGATCAAGTTTAAACTGGTGGCCATAATGATATTTATTCCTACCAGTATGATTATCTGCAAATGGTAAGCGCTGATCAATACACTGTCACCTTCTTACCCTATAATTATATCACAATAACGTGATACTATTTATACTTTTACCTGCAAAGATTTCCCTATTAAACCTGACGGTTTAAAAAGAAGGACAATAATCAAGATAGCGAAAGCCACAGCGTCGCGGTACTGCGAAGAAATATAGGCAGCACCCATAACCTCGGCAACCCCCAGTAAAAGCCCTCCAAGCATCGCTCCGGGGATACTGCCTATTCCCCCAAGAACAGCAGCCACAAAACCCTTTAAACCGGGCATAAGTCCCATCATGGGGGTAACTGTGCGAAAATAAATTCCGACCATGACACCGGCTGCAGCGCCCAGGGCCGAACCCACGGCAAAAGTTATGGTGATAACCTTATTAATATTGATTCCCATGAGGCTGGCGGTATCCTTATCCTGAGCAGTGGCGCGCATGGCTATGCCTATCTTCGTTTTCTGAATCAAAAAAGTTAAGCCCAGCATTAAGAGAAACGATACAATTAGAATAATCAACTCCACCCTGGATATGGTAACAAGTGATGTTTTATATACCATAGGAGCAAAAGGGCTGGGGAAAGTATAAGGCCGTGCCCCCATAATCAGCAAGGCCAGGTTTTGCAAAAAAATAGAGGCGCCGATAGCGCTGATAAGTGCCGCCAACCTGGTAGAACGCCGCAGGGGGCGGTAAGCAAGAAATTCTACGGTGATACCTAAAAGAGAAGCCAGAGCCATGGCTATGAAAAAGGCCAGAAAAAAAGGGAACTGATAGACAGTCACAAGAATCATCCCGACAAAGGCGCCGAACATATATATTTCACCATGTGCAAAATTAATTAACTCAATAATACCATAAACCATGGTATAACCTAGTGCTATTAGAGCATAGGTGCTGCCCAGGACTAGCCCATTTATTAACTGTTGAAGGAACATCGCCCCACCTCAAAACATATCTTTCTAGATAAATTTCATTGGCCGGGAGGAGGAAAATCCCTCCTCCCAGAAAGATTCCTTTGCTATCTTATACGATCGAAAGCTCCACCTTCAACTTTCAAAATCAGGACATCTTTAATAGTATCCCCTTCTTCATCAATGCTCGTGTTGCCTGTAATTCCGGGGAAGTCCTTGGTTTCGGCAAGACCCTCACGAATTTGCTCGGGGTCGGTCCCCTTGGCTTTAATCGCCTCAATGACAATGCGCGCCGCATCGTAGGCCTGGGCGGCAAACATATCCGGCTCCTCGCCGAAAAGCTGTTTATAGTTGTTTACAAAATTTTGCACAGCGGGAGATGTATCACCGGAGTGGAACCCGGCTGTAAAAATCGCCCCTTCAACAGCTTCGCCACCTATTTCTATAAGGACCGGCGAGTAGAAACCGTCTGCGCCGAGAAACTGCACGTCAAGGCCTTGCTCTACGGCTTGCTGGGCTATCTTGGCAGCCTCAGTGTAATAGCCGGCAATATAAATACTATCCGGATTCTTCTGCTGTATACTGGTAAGCTGAGGCTTGAAGTTTTCATCATTGTCCATAAAAGCCTCTACAGCTACAACCTCGGCCAGAGAGCTTGCCGTTTCTTCAAAAGCGTTTTTTAAAGCCACGCCGTAATCGTTGTTGGTGTAAAGAATAGCAAATTTTTCCAGACCCAGATCCGTAACCGCATATTCTGCCAGCTGAGAGGCCTGTACTTCATCCGACAGGCAGTTACGGAATAGATAAGGATTACCCACAGTAAGACCGGTAGCTGTGGAAGATGGAGAGATAGTCGGTACCTTAGCATTCATAATAATCGGTCCACCGGCCTCTGTCTCTGAACTCAATACAGCTCCAACGATTACGTTAACCTTGTCCTGGTCAACAAGCTTGGAAAAGGCATTGGCTGCTTTTGACCAGTCTCCCTCGCTGTCTTCGGAAACAAGTTCCAGCACAACACCAGATATCTCATTATTATCATTGGCCTCATTAACAGCAATTTCTACACCGTTTCGTACACTTACACCATAGGTGGCAGCCCCACCTGTCAGCGGTCCGACTGTACCGATCTTCACAACCGTAGCCTCAGCTTCGGGAGAGGTCTCTCCGCCCGGTTGAGGCTCAGACGGCGTGCCGGGTTGGGAACATCCAGCCGAAGCAAGCAAAACCAGGCACAAAAACAAAATAGCCAGTCCACTAAAGTATCCATTCTTTCTCATTTTACAATATCCCCCTTTTTTATATACAAAAGTATTATTTTTTAATTTACCGCCGCCACCTTCACCTCCTTTCGCAGTAAGGTTTAGGTACAGTTGAGCTCTACAGTTGAGCTACAATCTGAGGTCTATTTTTTTATATAAAAATATTTATTCCACAAAATTATAAAAAAACCTGCTTTATAGCCTGGTAAATTAAGAAAAATTATCACTATCGCTGCTGATATTGTCCAGCAAAGTTAGTTATATCCTCTTATCCTTTAAATAAAGGGGAAAAAGCACAAAATTAGGATAGGGGGCGGCTTT
>DLUO01000041.1:24759-25342 GCA_003444595.1 Bacillota bacterium | reverse complement strand
CCTGGCATAGCGTATTGAATTTACAAATCTCGTTTATGATCTCTTCCTCTGTCAAAAGTAAAAGTTTACTGTGTGAAAAGGTTTGATTTCCCAGTTGATGCCCATACGCAATAATCTTCTGCGCTTCCTGCTGGTTTTCCCTGAGCCATTCACCTGTAATAAAGAATACCGCTTTTACATCCCGTTCGTCCAACACTGCTAAAACTTCGTCCAGGAAATCTTTCTGCCATAGCACGTCAACGGTTAAAAAGACAGCAGAATTAATGCCTTCAACCTGGTAGATAGGTTCCGGCCGAGAAGAAGGCCGCGTGGTGACGGCATTCACCGTAAATAAAGTTAATAGAAAGCAAAATCCTAAAAAAAAAGAGGCTTTTTCATCCTGCAAACCTCAATTTCAGTTTATTTATAATTATTTAATTGCCAAATAAAATATTCCTCATATAAAATAAAAAACATAAACCTATTTAGGCTTATGTCCTTTATCATGATGCTTTGCTCGTTTTCGTGAAAAAGTGGCTGCCTTATTATTGTCATTGTTGTAGGTTCTCCGGCCATCCCTTTCGGAATAGCCGTCATTGCCCGG
>DLUO01000041.1:7148-24460 GCA_003444595.1 Bacillota bacterium | reverse complement strand
CCCACGTTTACCACATCTTCTGTCTTGTTCACACGGAACCTTTCCAGTTGAGATATATGCACCAGCCCTTCTTTCCCGGGAAGTATTTCGACAAAAGCCCCGTATTTTTCAGTACGGGTTACCCTTCCCAGATAAACCCGGCCAGGTTCTACATCTGCTGTAAGGTTTTCAATTATTTGACGTGCTTTTTGGCCGGCCTCTGCATCTACAGCCACTATAAATATTTTGCCGTCCGGTTCAATATCAATTTCTGCACCGGTTTCAGCAGTTATTTTGTTGATAATCCGCCCTCCCGGGCCAATTACTTCACGAATTTTATCCGGATCAATTTGCAGAGTGATTATCCGCGGAGCGAAATCGGAAAGAGAAGTTCTGGGCTCACGGATTACTTCCAGCATTTTATCAAGAATGAAGAGGTAGCCCTCTCTGGCCCGCTTAATTGCCTCTTTTAACAGTTCCCGGGACAGGCCCTTTATCTTGATATCCATCTGTAATGCTGTGATTCCCTCTGCTGTTCCGGCCACTTTGAAGTCCATATCTCCCAGAAAGTCCTCCACCCCTTGAATATCGGTAAGAATGGCATACTCGTTTTCTTCTTTAATCAAACCCATCGCTATTCCGGAAACAGGAGCTTTAATGGGAACCCCGGCATCCATCAAGGAAAGCGTACTTGCACAAACACTTCCCATGGAGGTAGAGCCGTTTGATTCCAACACTTCGGAAACCAGCCGGATCGTATAGGGAAACTCCTCCTCAGTAGGAATTACTGCTTCCAGGGCTTTTTCTGCCAGTGCACCGTGCCCTATTTCACGCCTTCCCGGTCCGCGCATAAAACCTGCCTCTCCCACACTATAGGGAGGAAAATTGTAATGGTGCATAAACCTTTTGGATTCCTCAATGCCCAGGCCATCTAACCTTTGCATATCCCTTAATGCTCCCAAGGTGCAAATATTCAGCACTTGTGTCTGTCCCCTGGTAAACAATGAAGAACCGTGTGTCCTTTTAAAAAGCCCTACTTCACAGGTGATAGGCCTTATTTCATCCCACTTTCTGCCGTCAGAACGAATTTTCTCCTTGAGGATCATGGTACGTAACAGTTTTTTAATTAAACTGTCCATGGCAAATTTTATATCTTGTTCGTTGTCAGGATATTGCTCAATATAGTGCTGCAGTGCTTCCTTTTTAATTTCCTCCAGCAGGCTTTCCCTGGAGAGCTTATCCTCCACTTTTAACGCACTTTTAAATTTTTCCTCACAGTAGCTGATTATTTCTTCATTAATCTGGTGATCCGGCTCAAAGGGTATTACCTCAATTTTATCCTGACCTATGGAGGCAACAATTTCTTTTTGCATCTGGACAATCTCCTTGATAGCTTCATGTCCGGCCCATATAGCTTCAAGCAATTGTTCCTCTGATACCTCTTTGGCCTTCGCTTCCACCATCATAATCGCTTCTTCCGTACCAGCTACCACAAGATTAAGAGAACTAGCTTCACTCTGTTTAATAGTGGGGTTAATAACGGGTTCACCGTCAACCAAGCCAACAGAGACGGCTCCAACCGGCCCGTAGAAAGGAATTTTAGATATAGACAGGGCCGTTGAGGCACCAATAATCGCCAGTGCCTCGGGAGGGCAGTCCTGATCGACAGATAATACTGTCACGACAATATGGACAGCATTACGAAAGTTTTCCGGAAACAACGGCCTGAGAGGCCGATCCGTCAGCCTGGCAGCCAGAATAGCTTTTTCTGTAGGCCTGCCCTCTCTTTTAATGAAGCCCCCAGGTATTCTACCAACAGCGTACAACCTCTCTTCATAATCGACTGTTAAAGGAAAAAAATCCACACCCTCACGCGGCTCTTTGGAAACAGTTGCTGTTACCAGAAGCGCTGTGTCACCGTAGCGAATAAGTACTGAGCCGCTCGCCTGTTTGGCCACTTTCCCTGTTTCCATTACCAGTAGTCTGTTGGCCAACGTCATACTAAAACTTTCCAAAAAACAACCCCCTTTGCTTTAAGAAAAGTGGGGAACAGAACTCCTTATTTTCTTAAGCCTAGTCTTTCAATAATAATACGGTACCGTTCAGGTTTTTTATCTCTCAGATAGTTTAACAGGCCTCTTCTCTTTCCGACCATTTTCAGCAGTCCACGTCTGGAATGAAAATCTTTTTTGTGAGTCTTAAGATGTTCCGTTAGCTGGTTAATCCTTTTGGTAAGGATGGCGATTTGAACTTCCGGAGACCCGGTATCGTTTTCGTGATTCTTATATTCATTAATGATACTGTTTTTGACTTCGCTTGAAAGTGTCAATTTATCTCACCTCCTGTCTCAATCTAGCTCTAAGATAAGAAAAAGAGCATCATGAAAAAACCAAGCAAATTTTATCATATACCGAGATCTTTGTAAACACTGAGCCTGGAAGCTTTTATTAAATTAAATAAGCTGTTTTTCCAGCAACCCGCCGTATTCTTCGGCAATTAATTTTCTGGCCAGCCTTACATCCGCTTCTATTTGTTTTTTTAAGTAACCGGCATCTTTAAAAACGATCTCATCTCTAATTCTGCACAAAAAATTAGCTGTTAATTCTTCTGTATATATATCTTCACAAAAGTCTAATAAAAATATTTCCACAGAGATCTTATCATTTAAACCAAATGTCGGTTTTTGTCCAATATTGGTCAAACCAAATATTTTCTGGTTTTTCCATGTTACCAAACTCAGGTACACACCTTTTTTAGGAAGCAGTAGTTCTTCACTAACAGTCAGGTTGGCAGTAGGAAAGCCCAGTTTTTTACCTCTTCCATCACCGTGAACAACCTTTCCCCTTCTTTTAAAGGGGTTTCCCAAGTAATCTGCCGCTTTTTTTACTTCCCCATTAAGGATTAACTGCCTGATCAGGGAACTGCTTACAATTTCATTATCCAATAAAACAGGTGGTATAATCTCTACCCGGAAATTAAAAAGCTCACCCCACTGCACTAAATGATAAGTGGTTCCCTTCCCCTGGTTACCAAATGTATAGTCAAAACCAACGATAACTTCTTGGACCCTTAAATTATCTACCAGGTAATGTTGAACGAACTGGAAAGGTGAAAGGGCCGCCATTTCTTTAGTAAAGGCCTCCACCAGCATATAATTGATGCCCATGTTTTCCAGAATTTCTGCTCTTTCCTGCAGTGAAGAAAGCAGTAAAAATTTTTTTTGGGGTTGCAACACGCTTGCCGGATGAGGGTCCAGGAGAAAAACGGCACTTTTCAGTCCCGTTTCCTCAGCTCTAGTCTTTGTCCGTCCTATTATTTTCCGGTGAGCAATATGCAGGCCGTCAAAATTCCCCAGAGCAAGCACCAGCCTCTCACTGGCACGATAATTTTGGACACCGTAAATTATTTCCATAAGCCTCACGCTCTTTGTTACATATAGTTAAGAAATCTTTCCGCTTTTAATATGAATCCTGTTTTTTGATCAATTTTCCACCGGGCCAGCCCCATAAATTCTCCTTTTGTAGTATATACTGGCACTATATTTTCGTCAACCGGTTCAGCGATCAGGCTTCCATACCTGCTTTTTAGCTCCTTTAAGGTCAGAAAACGCCCATGCGCTAAAATCTTTCCATATTCCCGCTCAAGTACTATTCTCGGTAAATTTTGAAAAGGAAAATCAGGTTCCAGTAATAACTCTCCGGCCTCATCTGAACAGGAGGGTGAATGAAAATCTTCAAATGTTTTTGCTTGAGAAATTGTAAAATTTCCTACTGCTGTTCTTAACAAAAAGGACATATGGCCGCCAAAACCCAGAGCGTCGCCGATATCGGAGCACAGAGTCCTGATATAGGTCCCCTTTGAGCATTTTACCTCCAGGAGAATTCGTTCCGGAGGAAAGTAATCAATCAACTTTAAATAAAAGATATTAATCGTTCTGGTTTTCCGTTCTATTGTCAAACCCTTACGGGCATATTCGTACAGCTTTCGCCCTTTTTGTTTAATGGCTGCCTGCATCGGAGGAATCTGCTGTATTATTCCTGTAAACGAAGTAAGAACCTTTTCTATTTCTTCAACTCTCAGCGGAAAAGGTTCCTTCCGGGCGATTATCTTTCCGTAGCAATCAGCAGAATCAGTAGTTATTCCTAAAAATAATTCTGCTCTATATACCTTGGGGAAATCCACAAGGTAAGGAGAAAACCTGGTGGTTTTTCCCAGAAGGATCGGCAAAACCCCGGCTGCTCCGGGGTCAAGAGTGCCTCCATGGCCAACTTTTAGACGGGGAAACATGGTCCTGATTTGTTCCACAACGTCATGAGAAGTTAAGCCGGGAGGTTTCAAAAAATTTAAAAAACCATCCAAATAAAAGGCCTCCCTGCCTTTGTGACTTAAACTGTCGTCCAGAGCACAAAGTTTAAAATTTATCTATTAAACGTATTTGCTGTAGAAAGCCTGTTCTCCTCCAGGGAATTGTTTATAGTATCAATGACCTTTTTTTCTACTTCCCGCGGCGAGCCGAAAACAGTACAGCCTGCAGCCCGGGGATGACCGCCGCCGCCAAAAGTTTGGGCAATTAGTGCTACATCTATGGTTTTGGAACGAAGACCTATTTTTGAACCTTCAGCAGTATGATAAAAAAGCACCCCCACCTCAACTCCCGAGATATTTTTTAAATAGTTAACAAAGCCATCCATCTCAGAAGGTTCAGCACCGTACTTTTTCAGCATCTCTTCATTAACGCTCATCCAGGCAATTTCTCTTGTATGATTCAATTCTAGTCCCGCCAGGCTGTCACGTAATAAAAAAATAGTGGAAAGGGGGTACTCATCAAAAAGTTTCTGACTGACAACAGCAGGGTTTATCCCTTTTTCCAGCAACTCTCCCGCTATTCGCATGGTTTGAGGCGTGGTGTTCTCATATTTAAAGGAACCCGTATCAGAAGAGATGGCCACGTACAAATTAAGGCTGATTTCATAGTTAAGATCAAAATTGCTCTCCTGCAGCAATTTAAAAATCAACTCTCCGGTTGAAGCAGCAGAAGGATCAACAAGGTTAACGTGGCCAAAGTGATTGTTTGTAATGTGATGGTCAATATTAACAATTACATCGAAAGCTGCGATCCTGTCTTTTAATTTCCCAAGCCTGTCAAGATCGCTGCAATCCAATATAAAAGCCAGGCCCCCTTTCTCCTTTCCAGGAGAAAAATCATGTAGTTGCTCTATCCCCGGGAGAAAGGAATATTTGGCCGGAATTTGGTCGGAACAGAACACTCTTATTTTTTTACCTCTCTGCATCAATGCAATCCCCAGCGCCAGGGAAGAACCGATCGCATCACCATCCGGCCTGATGTGGGTAAATATGCTAAAGCTATTGTACTTATGCAGTACTGAAAGCAAACTAAAATTCATCATTTAAACTTGTCAGCTCCCGACTTGCTTCCCAGGTTTCTTAGCACACCTTCTATACGGTCTCCATACTCCATTGAGCGATCCAGCCGAAATTCTATCTCCGGCACATGACGAAGGCGAATCCTTTTGCCAATTTCCGCACGTACAAAACCGGAAGCTTTATTTAATATTTTCATAACTTTTTCCTGAGCATCTTGACTGTCATAAATGCTGACAAATATTTTGGCATAACGTAAATCTCTGGAAATCTCGACACCCGTCACGCTCGTTAAATTGATCAACCCGGGATCTTTTAGTTCCAGTCGGATAATCTCGCTGACTTCTTTTTTTATCTGCTCCCCTACTCGTTGCGAACGAAGTCTTACCATCATAAATACCCCCACAGAACTACATTTGCAAAAAGCCCCATCAGGCCGAAACTTTCCTCTTTTCATACGCCTCCAGGATATCGCCTTCTTTTAGATCATTAAAATTTTCCAGGAGAATGCCACACTCAAAGCCGGTATTTACTTCCTTGGCATCGTCTTTGAACCGCTTCAGTGATTCAATCCTTCCCTCGTGTATAACAATACCGTCTCTGATAACACGCATATTGGCATTACGGCTAATTTTACCCTCCAAAACATATGATCCGGCTACTGTTCCAATTTTAGACACTTTAAAAATTTGCCTTATTTCCGCCTGTCCCAGCACTATCTCTTCATATTCCGGTTCAAGCAGGCCGTGAATTGCGGATTTAACATCATCTATTATTTCATAAATAACACGGTAGAGCCTAATATCAACTTGCTCTCTTTCTGCCAGTTTCCTGGCATTAGCTTCAGGCCGGATATTATAGCCTAAAATAACGGCATCGGATGCAGAAGCGAGCATCACGTCAGACTCGGTAATCGCCCCTACACCTTTATGAATGATTTTAATTTTTACTTTTTCATTTTCGATTTTCATTAACGATTCGTGCAAGGCTTCAGCTGAACCCTGAACATCTGCTTTAATGATAATATTCAGGTCAATCTCGTTATCGGCAATACGGTTGAAAAAATCATCAAGTGAGATCCTCTGCTCTTTGCGTAGGGTAGCTTCCCTTAACTTTTCCCCTCTTTTTTGGGCAATTTGCCGGGCTAACTTTTCATCTGTTACTACCAGAAAAGAGTCACCGGCCTGAGGAACTTCGGTAAGGCCTAACACCTCAACGGGAGTAGAAGGATAGGCTTTTTTGATTCTTGAGCCTTTGTCATCGATCATAGCCCTGACTTTACCGTAAATATTTCCGCAAATTACAGGATCTCCTATGCTCAATACTCCGTCCTGCACAAGTATTGTCGCTACAGGCCCTCTGCCTCTGTCCAGTTTAGCCTCTATAACTATTCCTTTTGCCTTCCGCGAATAGCTGGCTTTTAACTCTGCCATCTCCGCGACAAGAAGGATCATCTCCAGAAGTTCTTCCAGTCCCTGCCTCTTCAGGGCGCTTACATTCACAAAAATGGTGTCCCCGCCCCATTCTTCCGGCAGCAGCCCGATATCGGCAAGCTGTTTTTTTACTCGCTCGGGGTTTGCACTTGGTTTGTCAATCTTGTTCAGGGCGACAATTACAGGAACACCTGCCGCTTTGGCATGATTAATCGCTTCAACCGTCTGTGGCATAACCCCATCATCGGCAGCTACAACCAGTACCGCGATATCCGTTATCTGTGCGCCTCTGGCACGCATGGCTGTAAAAGCTTCATGTCCCGGCGTATCTAAGAATACTACTCTTTTGCCGTTAATCTCGACTGTGTAGGCACCAATATGCTGTGTTATTCCTCCCGCTTCCGAAGCAATAATGTTGGTTTCTCTTATTGCATCCAAAAGGGAAGTTTTCCCATGATCCACGTGTCCCAGAACCGTTACAACCGGAGGTCTGGGTTTTTTCTGCTCATCAGTCACCTGTTCCATCATATTAACAAGTTCTTCTTCATCAGGATCCGTTTTTAATTTAAACTTGATCCCGTATTCCTCTGACAGAAGCTCCAGAAGGTCCTCAGTAAGGGGTTGATTGATGTTATAAATTATACCCAGATCCAAAAGCTTTGCGAGTATTTCCGACGCCATGACATTCAATCTTGCTGCCAGTTCTCCTACGGTAACTCTTCCCTCAAGTAAAAGTGATTTTTCGGGCGCATCTTTTTCTTCAAGAGACTGCCTGGCTATCTTTCTGGCCTTACGACCTTCTTTAACGCTTTTTTTACCGGTAGACTTCTTTTCCTTAACAGGTGTCGGCGTCGTCTTTTCCAAATAGGCCTTCTCAACGGCGGCAGTTTCGCCTTTGGCCCCCTCCAAACCGCTTTCTTTTTCAACATCAATGGGTATTTTCTCGCCTTTTGTCAACATATCCATTACTTTTTTGGCGATGTCTTCATCCATAGTACTCATATGATTTTTAACATCAACATTAAGTTCCCGCAGAACAGTTATTAATTTTTTACTATTAATCCCCAATTCTTTAGAGAGTTCATAGACTCTTACCTTAGCCATAGGATTACACCTCCATTTTATTTACCTCCTTAAAGTTACTGATACTTCAACTCTTATTAAAAAAGGAAAGCTGTTTAACGGTAACGCAGCAAATAGCAATTATCATGCTCTTCCCTTTTGATTTAGAAGAAGCGTCAGTCGGTAGCCCTTCCCTCCTCCAATCTTTCCTTTAATATAGTAATAATGCTTTCCGGTATGGCTGCGCGCAAACTTTTTTCCAGCCCTTTATTTTTAACAGCTTTCTTAAGGCAGTCAGAGTTGGGACAGATATAGGCACCTCTTCCCGCTTTTTTACCTGTACCATCCAGTTCGATTTCTCCCCCAGGTGTCCTGACAACCCTGATTAGCTCTCTTTTGTTTTTGTTTTCATGACAACCCAAACACATTCGCTGAGGAATTTTACGCTTTTTCGGCACAGGGCTATCATCCCCTCCCTCATTCTGACACTATGTTCCCGTCTTCTGGTTCCTGCGCAGTCTCCTCATACTCTTCTTCTACCGCATCATTGAAAAGAATGTCTTCTGTATCTGTATTCAGGTTCTCCCCTTCCTCGGACTTTTCCTCCTCAATTTTTTCATTATACCTGGACTCGCTGATGATATCTATTTTCCACCCTGATAATTTGGCAGCCAGACGGACATTTTGCCCCTCCTTACCGATAGAAAGAGACAGTTGATAATCGGGCACGACAACGAGGGCTGATTTGTTGTCGGGAAAAATTTCTACTTTCAGTACCTTGGCAGGGCTCAAAGCTCTGGCTACAAATATTTCCGGGTCTTCGTCCCACTCCATGATATCAATCTTTTCGCCCTTAAGTTCACCAACAATGGACTGGACCCTGTTGCCTTTAGGTCCGACACACGCCCCAACGGGATCAACATCCTTATGGCGTGAAAAGACGGCCACTTTAGAGCGGTTGCCAGGCTCACGGGCTATCGCTTTAATCTCGACGTCACCATTATATATTTCGGGAACTTCCAGTTCAAACAACCGCTTTAACAGTCCCGGGTGTGTCCTGGAGACCAGTATTTGCGGACCTTTAGTTGTTTTTTTGACTTCTAGTACATAAGCCTTCAGACGGTCTCCCTGTTTGTAAGTCTCCCCGGGCATTTGTTCCGATGGCGCTAAAATCGCTTCGGTCTTTCCTAAATTAATGATTACATTTTTTTGTTCAAACCGCTGTATTAAACCAGTTACAATATCTTCTTCCCTGTCTATATACTCCTCATAAATAAGGTCCCGTTCTGCTTCTCTAATACGTTGAATAACAACCTGTTTGGCTGTCTGTGCCGCTATTCTTCCGAAATTCTTAGGAGTTACTTCCAGCTCAACCACATCTCCCAGCTTATAAAGAGGATCCTTTTTTCTTGCTTCATCAATATGAATTTCATGATGCGGATTGGTTACTTTGTCAACAACATTGAGGTATGAATAGACCCGCATCTCACCGGTTTCCCTATCGATATTTACTTTGACATTATGAGACGAACTAAAGTTACGTTTGTAGGCAGATATTAGTGCCGCCTCAATAGCCTCAAACAAAGTATCCTTTTTTATTCCTTTCTCTTTTTCGATGGCCTCCAGAGCCGGCATAAAGTCCTGGTTCACCTTTTTTCCCTCCCATTTTGTCTAAACCAGAGGTTTGCTTTGGCGATCTCATGTAAAGATATATTAAACTGTTCACCTTCGTCTGTTTCCAGGCAAAGTGAGTCCCCACTAAACTCTTTCAAAAACACGGTAAAATTCCTGCGTCCATTTATCTTATTATAAGTTTTTACTTTAATATAATTTCCCTTAAACCTCCTAAAATCATCGGGCTTTTTTAGCGGTCTTTCTATTCCCGGAGAAGAGACCTCCAGTATATAGCTTGAGGGGATGGGGTCTTCATGATCCAGAATTTTTCCCAGGGATTTGTTAACCTCTTCACAATCCTCTATAAAAACCCCTCCCGGCTTATCGATGTAAACTACAACGCGGCTTCGTTTGCCGGCAGGGAAATAATCGACTCCAACCAGCTCGATGCCCATATTGTCAGTTACCGTTAAAGCCAGTTCTTCAATAATTTTATTGATTTTTTTTCCCCTTGCATCCTTATCGTTTTTCACGAAGTGCATCTCCAAATCTTTTAAGAATAAAGAGTGGGAAAAAGCCCACTCTTTGGCAAAATTACAACTTCATCTTCACGCAAATGTATTCTATCATATTTACAGGCCTTATGCAAGAGAAAGCCTTATTATCTCAAAGTTTTGACACGGGTAAGGTATTTTATTATTTCCCAGTACATCTTCATCCTCGCTGCCATTCCCTTCCATACCCCCATTTTTTCCTCTTTCATTACATGGGACATATCATATAAAAGGACCTCTTTCACTCTGATATTAGACGATTCCATAAAACGATTCAGCGCAAGCTCTACACCAAACCTGGCTACATCCAAATCTGATATTTTCTCCAGTAATGAAAATTTTAACGCCCTCTGCCCCGATAGATATGGCGCCATTTTTTGAGCAAGATCAGTGGCAATGCGTCCTTTTTCAAAAATTCCGATTGTCATATCCGCTTCATCATTAATTACCGGCTCTACAAGATTCAAAACATGTTTTTCCGTGAGACCCAGCAAATCAGCATCCAAAAAAAGGACTACATCTGCCTGGAAGTTATCCAGACCTGCCTTTAGAGCGCCTCCTTTCCCGCGGTTCTCCATTAATTCGATTATTTCAACACCGTAGCTTCTTGCTACATTAACTGTATCATCAGTTGAACCATCGCTTACAACGATTACTTTTTTAATCAAGGCAACGTCTTTTAATACGGACAGAACATGTCCAATATTTTTTTCTTCGTTATAAGCCGGGATGATAGCGATAGTCTCCATTTGCGCTTATCCTCCATTTCGTGAAGTATTGCCAGAGCTTTTTTGTTTTAACATTTCACTGATTTCTTTTTCCAGGGCCCCAAATAAATCTGGTAGAGCGACTTTTTTAAACACCTTTCCTGCTTTGAAGATGATACCAAAGTTGCTAGCGCCGGATATACCGATATCGGCTTCCCTTGCTTCTCCGGGCCCGTTGACAGGGCAACCCATGACAGCAATTTTTAAGGGCCAGTCAACATTTTTTACCGTTTCCTCGACTTTTTTTACTAATTGTTCCAGGTCAATCTTGCACCTGGCGCATGTGGGACAGGAAATGATTTCAGGTCCAAAATCTCTTACTCCCGCAGCCTGTAAAATTTCTTTGGCAACGTAGACCTCCTCTACCGGATCTCCCGTTAAAGAGACTCTTACTGTATCACCGATGCCATCCAGTAGCAATGAACCTATACCTAATGAAGATTTTACCGTTCCTTTCAAACCCCTGCCTGCCTCAGTTACGCCAAGGTGCAAAGGATAGGGTATTTGATCGGCAATTTTCCTGTATGCTTCCACGGTCGTTAACACATTTGCTGCTTTAAGAGAAATAATAAAATTACGAAATGTACTATTCTCTAAAAATCGTATGGTTTGCAAAGCGGAATCAACAAGCGCATCTGCCGTGGCACCACCGTACTTTATTCTAAGTTCCCGGCTTATCGAGCCGGAGTTTACGCCTATGCGCAAAGGTATGCCTTTTTCTTTAGCTTTTTTAATAATTTGTGCAAGTTTATCATTATCTCCGATATTTCCAGGGTTGAACCTTATCTTATCCGCTCCTTCCTCCAGGCACTGTAAAGCCAGTTTAAAATCAAACTGAATATCAGCTATCACCGGTAAAGGAGAATGTTTTTTAATTATTCCGAGAGACCGGGCTCCGTTATCATCTATAACTGCAACGCGAACCAACTCGCATCCTGCTTTAAAAAGCTCCTCAATCTGCTTTAAGGTAGCCTTGGTATCAGTGGTATCCGTATTTGTCATGGATTGGATGGAAACAGGAGCATCTCCTCCTATCGTAACATCTGCTACTTTTACAGGCAACGCTTTACGCCGCAACTCCCACCCTCCAATTTCATATTAAAAAATCAGGCGAGTTATATCCTGGAAAGCGATCAAAATCATCAGGATTATAAGTACAGTGAAACCGACAAAATGAATAAATCCTTCTTTTTGCGGGTCAATCGGTTTGCCTCTAATACCTTCAAGCACGAGAAAAATAATTCTGCTTCCATCCAGGGCAGGAATCGGTAATAAGTTAATAATACCCAGGTTAATACTGATTATTGCCGCCAAGTAAAAAAGATTGCCCAACCCTGTTTTTGTTACCTCCGCCACAATGGCCACTATTCCTACCGGCCCGGCAATATCAGCAGGAATCACGCCTGTAATCATCTGGTATAAACTAACAAAAATTAACTTTATAAAAAACCAGGTATAATTAAACCCCAGAGCAATTGACCTAAAGAATACATATTTTTTATAAACGGGAGCGATACCGATTAATCCCTTGCCGGTATCTCCCGCAGGCACTACTGTGATGGAGATCACGGCGTTGCCCCTTTGAACAAGAAGGGTAATCTGCCTTTCAGGGTTAGCGTTAATATACGCAATAATATCGTCCCAGTCTTTCATTTCCAGGCCGTCAATAGCGAGAATAACATCACCTGACTGCAAGCCGGCTTCGTATGCTCTGCTCCCGGGCAGAATTTCACCAATCTGCGTGGTCTGGCTTTGCGGTACACCCCAAAAAAAGAAGTAAACTAGAGAAAAAAGGACCACTGCCAGTAGAAAGTTCATTAGAGAGCCTGCGGATATAACAGCTAAACGGGAAAACAGAGGCTTCTTTTGAAAACTTCCCTCTTTTAAGGCTTCTTCCGGGTCTTCACCCAACAAACGGCAAAATCCCCCCAGGGGAAATAATCTTAAAGAATAGCGCGTTCCACCTTCTTTCTGTCGGCTAAACAGTTCTTTTCCTAAGCCAATAGCAAATTCAAGCACCTTTATACGCACCAACCGGGCTACAATGAAATGGCCTAATTCATGAACGAAAATCAACAAGCCGAGCATAACTATGGAAGCGATGATCGTGTTAAGCATTGATATTCTCCTTTTTACTTTTGCAAAAAGTTACTGCCTTCTTGCCGGCCCCAGGCATCTGCTTCAATAATATCCTGCAGAGAAGGATTTTGCTTTACAGAATGCTTGCTCATTACTTCCTCTAATACAATGGGAATATGTGAAAAAGGAATGCGATTTTCTAAAAATCCCTCTACAGCAACCTCATTGGCCGCATTCAGTACAGCAGGCATGGTTCCCCCTGTTTTTCCTGCTTGGTATGCATAACTGAGGCAAGGAAAGGTTTTATGGTCAGGTAATAGAAAATTTATACTGCGCAGTTGTTCCCACTTTAACCGCGGTAAGCTATTTCTCCATCTCTCCGGATAAGTCAATGCATACTGGATAGGAAAAAGCATGCTGGGAAAGCTCATCTGCGCTATTATAGACCCATCGACAAATTCAACCATGGAGTGAATTATGCTTTCAGGATGAACTACAACATCTATCTTCTCTAGTTCCAGACTAAAAAGCCAGTGGGCTTCCAGAACCTCAAAACCTTTATTCATCAATGTTGCAGAATCTATTGTTACCTTTGCTCCCATTGCCCAGTTAGGATGCTTTAAAGCTTGGCAAGGCTGCACACAAGCAAGTTCTTTCTCGCTCCATCCCAGGAAAGGGCCGCCCGAAGCGGTAAGAATTATCTTTTCGATCTCGTTTTCATTTCCAGCCCGGAGACACTGAAAAATAGCCGAATGTTCACTATCCACAGGGATAATTGTAATATTTTGCGCTCTGGCCTCAGTCATGATTAACTCTCCACCTACAACAAGGGATTCCTTGTTTGCCAGTGCCAAAGCCTTACCCTCCCGGAGAGCGACAAGCGTGGGCTCCAACCCACTGAAACCTACAAGAGCGACTATTACCAATTCGGTATCCGGCCAGGCAGCAAGCGTTTTCAGGCCTTCTTCTCCTGCTAAAACAGCTGTGTTGACATCACGGAGCCGTTTTTTAAGTTCCCGGGCTTTCTCCGGCAATAAAACAGCCGCTGCCTGAGGTCTATACTTGCGAATCTGCTGCTCCAGGAGGTTAATATTACTCCTGGCAGAAAGACCTGTTATTTTAAATTTATCCGGAAACTGGTCTACTACACTTAATGTTTGTGTTCCTATGGAACCGGTGGAACCGAGTATTGAGATTTTTCGTACCATAAAATCCCTCGTTATAATAATTATAGCAAAATACAAAAAAGAGGCAAATCCCACCAAAAAGTTTACACTACAAAGCTCTTAAGGAACGTAGCCGATTCTCTACAGAAATTTACTAAAAACAGGTCTCCGTTTTATTGTATAGTGAAATAATTACAACAAATATCTGATATAAAAATAAAAAAGAGGGGCTGCAAAAAAAAGGCTGTCGAAGCGGTCCAGTATCCCCCCATGCCCCGGCAAAAGTTGTCCGGAATCTTTCACACCTGCAGTTCTTTTTAGCGCCGACTGGCTTAAATCTCCCAGAGTTGCTGCCGTGCCGATCATAAGCCCCAATAAAAAACCTGCAGGCAAATTAAAGGAAGAAAGCGAAAAAAACCGGGGGAGCAGTAATCCGGTTAAACTGCTCCCTGTTACTCCCGCTATTGTTCCCTCCCAAGTCTTTTTAGGACTTATTTTAGGAACCAGTAATGTTTTCCCAAACATACTTCCGGCAAAATAGGCTAAAATATCTTCAGCCCAAACCATAAGAAATAGTAAGATAGTAAAGAGAAGCCCATCAGGCAAAAGCCGGATGGCCAACAAAAAGCCGGCTAATCCTCCAATATATATTATTCCCCAAAAGGAGATCGCGGATTCCCAGTAACCTGTTCTTGAACAGGAGAAGACAGGGAAAAGACAGAAGACAAGAAAAGCAAGCACCCACAGGGCCAGAATGTGAGAAAGGTTTCCTCTGAAAATCATCCAAAGGTTCAGGACAACTAATATATATGCTGCCAATTCGACAGTTGCTCCTGGCCTTTTGCGCATTAAACGAAAGTATTCTCTTAAGCCGATTACAGCAATAACTGAAACGGCCAAACCATACCAGCAGCCGCCGCAATATATAAAAAAAAGAATTACCGGGATTCCGACGAAAGCAGTAAGCACTCTGGCTTTAAACATAATAACACCGCCTAGATTTTGTTAATCCCCCCAAAGCGTCTTTCCCGTTCCTGGTAATCCAGTATCGCCTTTAAAAAATGCTCCTTATTGAAATCCGGCCATAATGTCCTGGTAAACCATAATTCAGTATACGCAAGCTGCCAGAGTAAAAAATTACTGATTCTTAATTCCCCGCTGGGACGGATTAGCAAATCCGGATCAGGTAAATCCCCGGTATACAGATAGCGGGTAAATAAATCTTCAGAGATTTCTTCTGGTTTTAAGGCCCCTTCCTGCACTCTTTCCGCTATTTTTTTTACGGCATTTAAAATTTCATTTCTACCTCCATAATTTAGCGCAAAATTTAGGATCATTCCGGTGTTGTCTTTAGTAGCCTGCAGGGCATTTTTTATAGCTCTTTTCGTAACTGCGGGAAGCTGCTCAAGATCTCCCATGGCTCTAATCACGATATTTTTTTCTATTAAAGGCTGTAATTCAGTTTTCAGATACTCCTCGGGCAAACGCATTAAAAACTCAACTTCCCAACTGGGTCTCTTCCAGTTCTCCGTAGAAAATGCATATAACGTCACAACATTTATTCCCAGTTCATTAGCGCAGGTGATAATTTCTTTTAAGGTATTCATTCCTTCTCGATGGCCCGCTATTCGCGGCAGACCTTGCTTCCTGGCCCAACGGCCGTTACCGTCCATAATGATAGCAACATGCCTGGGAAGTTTTTCTGCAGAAATAAGCTTAATAAGTTCAGATTCTCTTTTTTGTCCGTCCCTGTTCAAAATGCATCACCTGTAAAACAATAAATAGACCCCCATCTGGGGGTAGAACCAGTCCTTTTTTTTTATTCAGTAAGTACTATTGTAAGTTCTATAATAGTGTCTTCTAGTTTTACCTGTTTAACAACACGGTACTTTTCTTGTGAAATAATTGTGTCTCCCACCGGGCGCGAAAAAGGAGAAACAGTTTTCTTTAACTTAAATTTTATCCCTTTCTTTTCTAAAACATTAATAGCATTATCCAACCGGTAGACAGTCACGTCAGGAATAGTTTCCTCCATCATTACCTCCGGCCTTAGACATTCAAGCAGTCAGTGCACTTGTGAAGTGCTATGATGTAAAACCCCTTTTCGAAATCCGCGGGGGGTGATAATTTCTCCTGTCCTGTTTTAGACCTCCATGATATCCTTTTCCTTTTGGGCTAGTAGCCTGTCAATCTCTTCTATATATTTGTTGGTTAAATCTTGGACTTCTTCCTGGCTGCCCCGCATGTTGTCTTCGGAAATATTGCCTTTCTTTTCTTCAGCTTTCAGCAGATCGTTAGCTTCACGCCTAATATTTCTGATCGCGACCCTGGCCTCCTCAGCCTTCTTTCGCGTCGTCTTAACCAGTTCCTTCCTCCGTTCTTCTGTTAACTGGGGGATGGCAAGCCTGATAATACTGCCGTCATTGTTAGGAGTTAAACCCAAATCAGATTTTAAAATAGCTTTTTCTATGTCCCCAAGGATATTTTTATCCCAGGGTTGTATAACCAACAGCCTTGGCTCCGGGGCGGAAATCGTTGCCAACTGGTTGAGAGGTGTGGGATTATTATAATAACTTACCATAACTTTATCAAGAATAGAAGGAACTGCCCGGCCAGCGCGCAAAGTACTGATTTCCTTTTTAAATGCGTCCACACTTTTGGCCATCTTTTTTCCGGCGTTCTCTAAAATATCTTTCATGACCTGTTTTCCCCCCTTACAATTGTTCCAAGTTTTTCTCCCATAACGACCCTTTTAATATTTTCAGACTTATTAAGGCCGAATACTACCAAGGTAATATTGTTATCCATACAAAGAGAAGCGGCGGTGGAATCCATTACACCCAGCCCACGATTAATAACCTCAATAAAGCTTAACTCTGTAAACTTTTGTGCATCAGGATTAAGGAGCGGATCCATATTATAAATAGCGTCAACTTTTCCTTTGGCGAGCAGGATTACCTCGGCCTCTATTTCCGCGGCTCTTAACGCAGCTGTTGTATCAGTAGAGAAATACGGGTTACCTGTGCCGCCGGCAAAAATTACAACCCTTCCTTTTTCCAGATGCCGAATGGCCCTGCGGCGTATATAAGGTTCAGCGACCTGCTGCATTTCAATTGCCGACTGTACCCTGGTATCAACTTCGAGGCTCTCCAGCGCGTCCTGTAGGGCAAGCGCATTAATAACCGTTGCCAGCATTCCCATATAATCCGCTGTAGCCCTATCCATACCTCTTTCGCCGGCATTTGCCCCTCTCCAGATATTTCCTCCTCCAACTAC
>DLUO01000041.1:6256-6898 GCA_003444595.1 Bacillota bacterium | reverse complement strand
TTATAATCAATCCCATAACCTTTTTCTCCAGCCAGCGCCTCCCCGCTTAGTTTGAGAATAACTCGTTTATATACGGGTAAAGTCATTATTAACCTCCAATTAAAATTTTATATGGGGATTAATGCGGTAAAAAAACTTTTCTTCGATTCATTTAAAAATATAAGCAAGCTATATATCATCCTGCAATTATCAAATTAAATTGTAACACTCTGCTCCCTACCCGTATCAGCCTGCCTTTTCAACACTAAGACAGATGCTATCAAATGGCTTGTCGTTAAGGCATATTATTAATTCACCGCAGGTATATAGAATTCCTTCCGGGAACCTATTCTTTTTGCTCCTGGTTTATAATCTTAAACATAAGCGGGCGGGCTTTCCCAGAGAACGCCGAAAGCTCGGAACGGTAGAAAAGCCTGCCACAGGAAACCTGGGATTATGAAGAGTCTGTCATTTGTTAGGATTGAGCATCAAATCACAAATTAAATATACCATATGCTCAGTAATGTCTTTGGGGCTTCGGCTACCTTTGGGATTGTACCACTGCACAATCCAGTTGCACATTCCCAAAATGGCATAAACAGTTAGAGTAATATCCACCTTAGGAAAAACTCCCTGCTTAATTCCTTGAGCAAGGAGATCTTT
>DLUO01000041.1:3008-6152 GCA_003444595.1 Bacillota bacterium | reverse complement strand
TCAGCACTTCCCTGAATATTTCATTTTTACTGTTGAAATAATAATAAATGCTTCCCTTGAGTATCCCTACATCCCTGGCAATGTCTTGCATCGATGTACCGCTAAAGCCTTTTTTCCTGAATAAATTGGCTGCCTGGACTAAAATTTCATCTCTTTTGTTTTTAGCGGTGTCTTCCGTATTTATAGCTGTTTGGTTTGAATCCATCAAATAATCCTGCCCTTCCTTACGTAATACATAAAATAATATTTCTACCGGGTTTGTAGGCTATCCCAGAGCAAACCATGATCATCCCGGTTTATTAAAAGCCCCGGATTTCTATTTACCAGGGCCAAAAGAATAAGATACCTTTTAAAATATCTAATCCTTGAAAACTCATTGCTTAATAATAATCCTTCAATATCTATATTATTCTCCTTCTGGTTTAACTTTACTCTAAAAATTCCAGTACATCGGAAATATTTATCTCCAACATTTTAATGCTGGCCAATATCCGATCACAATTTCTATCCACACACTGCATTCCACCGGATATTTCCATAAGGCGCTCTACCTTTTGCTTAATATCCGCAATGATTTGACCCATTTCTTTTAAATCAACGTCAACAGTAATCATACTTTCTTCATCCTTTCGTTAGTTGTACGGCAACCAAATATTTATTGTGTTAACCCGCCAGGGTGCAGCCTTCCTCCTACCGGGGCCTTCTGCTCCCGGGCACGCCAACCAACTTACCGGGACGTTTAATACCAATTATGCTGTAGTGTTAGCAAATTATTTTCTCAAATCTTTAAAACGCTTAGCCTTAATTTCATAGCGCGGTAAACTGCCGAATTCATGATATTCAATATTGTAGGCTAAATTTGTCTTGAGGCGCAATTGCCTTACCAATTCAGGATGCACTGTTTCACGAGCACCCGCAGCTTCGGGAAGTAACTCTACCTTAAGGGTGAGAACATCAGCATCGCCTTTTTTACTTACAATAAGCTCATATTCGTCTCCGAGTTGTGGTATACTGCGTACAACTTCTTCCACTGATACCGGGCTAAACAGCACTCCTTTGACTTTTGTAATATGATCTATGCGTCCATGTATTCCACCTTTTAGTACTCTAAAAGTACGACCGCATTCGCAGGCTTCCCCCCACATACTGACATCTTTAGAGTCAAATCTAATCGTGGGTTGAGCGAAACGATCAAACACTGTTAAGATTATTTTCCCAAGCTTATTGGGCTCTTCAATGGGTTCTCCCGTTTCAATATCTACCAGTTCCAGCATAACCAGAGCTTCGTTGACATGAACTCCTCCAGGCTGATAGATACACTCGTAGGACCATCCGCCGCCTTCAGTCCCGCCGACATGATCGTATACTTTAGCATTCCAGGCTTCTTCAAGGCGTTTTTTAGTAGCCGGGACATTTGCACCGGGTTCTCCGGCACACAGTATTCTTTTTATACCAAGTTCACGGGGATCCATATTAAGCTTGTTACGGCAGGTTTCAGCCATGTTTAAAATATAAGTTGGTGTCCCCATTAAGGCCGTAGCTCTTAATTCTTTAATTTTAAGCAATCTTTCTTCCGTACCGAGAATCCCTCCGGGAACCACCTCGCAACCAACCTTCTCAGCGGCATAGTGGCCTTCCCAATAGGCGATAAAAACATTATAACCAAAGGGAATAAAGACTCGATCTGTGTTACGAAAGCCCTGCGCCCATAATATGTAAGCCCACATTTCATTGAGCAGCTCCCAGTCCTGCCATGTATCAGGCTGATATACGGGTTGTCCTGTCGTGCCGCTGGTCTGGTGGTACTCGGTGACTTTTTCCAGGGGCACACAGAGGCTATCTCCATAGGGCCACGGTTCTTTGGCCTGTGCCGTAATATAATCTTTTTTCTGAATGGTCGGGACCTTTGATATATCTTCCCAGGTTTTAACGTCATTCGGATGAAAACCGGCTTCATCGTAAATACGGCGGTACAGCTTTGATTTTTCATAGCCCCACTCTACAATGCGCTTAAATTTCTTAAGCTGTAGAGCCCTTAGTTTTTCCCTCGGTAACGTTTCTAAAATCGGGTTCCAGTATGCATCCACACCTTTAACCAGCATCAAATCACTCCTCCTTTTAATTAAGCTTTGTAGCCCATAGTGGTTAAAGCCCGGATTTAAAGAATCCGGGCTGGTGGACTCTTAGCTGACCCAATATTACAATTTGTTATTTAAAGTCATTAACGGTTTTTGGCCATTATTTCCCAGTAAAAATGGGTTTGCGCTTCTCCAGTAAAGCGTTGATCCCTTCCACCCTGTCTTCTGTAGCAAAAGCAATAATAAAGCTTTCTATCTCCAGGTTGGTAGCAGAAGCCAAATCCATCTGCAAACCCATATTAACGGTTTTCTTCAGCATTTTCATAGCCACGACGGGCTTGTCTGCCAGTCTCCGGGCCATTTCTTCCGCCGTTTCCATAAGCTTAGCATCGGGTACAACCTTGTTTACCATACCGTACTGTTCGGCTGTTTTAGCATCGATAGTATCGCCAAGGTACAGCAGTTCTTTGGCACGGGCAACACCGATTAACCTGGAAAGACGCTGTGTGGCACCGCCTCCAGGGATAATTCCCAGGTTAATTTCGGGCTGTGCGAATTTGGCACTCTCCCCGGCAATGCGAAAATCGCAGGTGAGTGCCAGTTCATATCCACCGCCGAGAGCCAGTCCATTGATGGCGGCAATAGTCGGTTTGTTCATATTTTCAAATTTGGTAAAAACAGAGAGCGACATACAGTTAAAGTCATACATTTCTACTGGAGAAAATTTTGTTATTTCCGTAATATCCACACCGGCAGCAAAAGCCCTTTCACCAGAACCTGTTATAATAACTGCTCTTATTTCGGAGTCAGCTTCCAGTTCTGATATTACTTGGTCCAGTTTCTGGAAGACAGCGCTGCTAAGAGGGTTTAAAGGAGGCCTGTTCAAAGATAGAACAGCAATTTTCTCACGTTTTTCAACCAGAATTACATCTTCAGGCATTCTTTTCACTCCTTCCTGGGGTGCCCTATTTATTGTAATCGTACCAACCGGCGCCAGTTTTCCGGCCCAATCTCCCTGCCCGGATCAGCGCCTTTAATGCTTGCGGAGGATTCCAGCGCATGTCTT
>DLUO01000041.1:0-2729 GCA_003444595.1 Bacillota bacterium | reverse complement strand
TGGTTAAGCCCCAGTTTTACAGCTTTATCGATATCTTCTATCGTGGCCACTCCCTCTTCCAACAGGCGAATTGCTTCAAGATACTGGGCCATCATAAGACGGTTGACAATAAAGCCTGGAGAATCTTTTTTTACTTCCACCGTTGTCTTACCCATTTTGGCAGCAACTTCGGCAATTACAGCTACAGTCTCGTCACTGGTATAATAACCCCTGATGATCTCCACCAGCTTCATAATAGGAGCAGGGTTAAAGAAATGCATTCCCGCAACGCGTTCTGCCCTTTTGGTAGCATTGGCCAGAACGGTAATCGGCATGGAAGAAGTGTTGGAAGCGAGGTAGGCCTCTGGCTTGCAGACGCTGTCTAGCTGCGCAAAGGCTTTTTTCTTTAACTCCAGGTCTTCGATAATAGCTTCAATGACCAGGTCAACATCACTAAAGTCATTAAGATCGGTGCTCTTGCTGAAACGGGCCAAAATCTGCTCTTTTTGTTCCTTTGTTATTTTTCCTTTCTCAATGCTTACACTTAAAAATGAATCAATACGGCCCATAGCTTTGTCTACAAAAGACATCTCAATATCGTTAAGTACTACTTGAAAACCAGCTTGAGCGGCAAGTTGAGCGATACCGCTTCCCATTGCTCCTGCTCCCATTACGCCGATTTTAGAAATTGCCATTGGTCAACAGCCTCCCTTGATTAAAATCTTGCTCCCCTTCATATAATCAACCGTTTGTTTTTTATAAAGCAAAAAAATAATGTTGATCTAATCTCCGGGGGATTATTGTTACAGGTCAATAATATCATACACTTCTTAATATTACAAGCACTACAAGCACTGTTTTTATGTCTATTTTCATCCAACTCAAGGCCGGACGGCGGTCACCACTCTTCAAGTCAGCTTACCCTTGTGGTACCTGTCTGGTTTTAACAGGCCGTATAGCAGTATCTATAACAATCAGCACGAGCAGTTAGTTTCTCGCTTTCTCCGCCAGAGCTTTAGCAAACAGTGCCGCGCCAATCGCACCCGCAAGTTGTGTGTCGTGCTTGGGCTTGAGGGCCTTTACGCCTAATGCGTTTTCCAGGCGCGTCACTACACCGGTATTTTTGGCAATGCCACCGGTAACAGCAAAATGTTCTTCCATCCCGATACGTTCCAGCAGCGAAACAATACGGCGCGCCATTGCTGAACAGTAAGCCGCCAGTACACGCTCAATGGTCCAGCCTGAACGCAAAAGCCCCATGGCCTCTGATTTCGCAAAGACTACGCAGGTGTTACTGACCGGTTCGGGCTCCTCATCTACTTCCAGAGACCTTCGGCCTACTTCTCCTATAGGGATCCCCAGAAGGTCTGCAAATACTTCAATACCCCGTCCTGTCCCAGCGGCACACTTGTCATTCATCAAGAAAGAGACAACCTTACCCTTTTTATCACAACGAATTACCTTGCAGTCCTGACCGCCCATGTCCAGTATGGTTCTTACCGTGGGGCCATACATGTAGTGGGCGCCGCGGGCATGGCAGGCGATCTCTGTTAGAGCGCGGTTGGCAAAGGGAATGTTTACGCGCCCGTAACCTGTCCCGACAATGTAATGTATATCCTGTAAAGTAAGGCCGGTAGCTTCCATAGCCCAGTTTATTGCTTTTAGGGCACTATCGGAACTGTCAGGGCCGGTACGCATATTAGAGCAGGCATACAGCTCCCCGTCACACATGATAACCGCCTGGCAGCTGACAGAACCTACATCTATACCTGCGGTAATAGTTTTAGCTTGTTTCCAGTTCAGGGCAGCGTTATGCCAGTTAAATTCATCCCATCGCCAGAATTCCTTTTTCTCTGTAAACATCCGCTTTTTCCTCCTGCTCCGCTTTTTATTTAATATCGTCTGGTTTAACTGAATTTACCGATAATGATGCTCCCAGAGCACTGACAAAGTCAGGATTGTCCGGAACCAGAACTTTAATCTCCAATTCCCCTTCGAGTGCCCGCACAAATCCGTGGTTCTTCGCCATTCCACCGATTAAGACAATCTCCTTCTGCAGCCCGACACGGCGAACCATGGAAGAAATGCGGCCGGCTAAAGCCTCGTTTATCGATCTGGCGATATCTGCTTTTGGTGTTCTGGCATGAATAAGTGATATAACTTCTGATTCCGCAAAAACGGCACATTGTGCGCTGATGGGAACTGCTTGGACCCCCTTAAGTGATAGTGGGCCCAATTCCTCAAGAGGCACCTCCAGCGCCCTTGCCATGGCTTCGAGAAAGGAGCCGGTACCGGCGGCACATTTCTCATTGAGGGCAAAGTCAATGACTTTGCCGTTCTCATCCATTCTCAGGGCACTTCCTTTCTCCGCCCCTACGTCTACAACAGTTCGTGCCCAGGGAAACAGTTTTATGACTCCCCTGGCCGCCGCTCCTATCTCAGTAATCGTGTCATCTGCAAAAGTAACTTCCGCTTTCCCCGCTCCTGTTGCAATTATGATTGAAACATCTTCTTTTTTTAAGCCCGCTGCACTCAAAGCCTGCTTTAACGCCTCTTTCGCATTCTGCATCTGGTTAAAACTGCTCAAGACATTACCACGGCTTACTACCTCGCCGTCTTTTAGGATTACCACCTTAGTAAATTTATTTCCTACATCAACCCCGGCTGTGATTATTTTGGATACCCCCTATCTTGATACTTTAAAGCAAGGTAAATCATACGAACCTTCCGCCTTTTCTTTTTATTATAAT
>DLUO01000023.1:5154-10898 GCA_003444595.1 Bacillota bacterium | reverse complement strand
AGATGTGTATAAGAGACAGGCTATATAGCTGCCGATTTTGCCCGTTTCACGTGAAGTTAAATTTGCCCAACCCCTGGCCGCAATTTCATCGTTAAGCCCCAGCTCTCTGGCTGCCTCCTCTTTTAATTTGCGGGTAACAGGGTTTTCTTTTTTTGTTTTCTTCTGCTTCCCTTTAACTATTTTAACCCCCCCTTACTATCTATTTCTATATTTTAGCCGGGGAGTTGATCGATTATGCTTACGTCCGTGCCGGCTTGGTGATTATCTCACAGATAGTTCTGTCACCGGCTTAAAACACTCCCTTACCTGAGGTCTTCCATAATGGCCGGTAAAATCTTTTCGGCTTTCCCCTGCAAAAAAAGTGTCGATACAGAAGCGGTAAGATACGAAGGCTCCGGATTGACTTCAATTACGAAAGCGCCGTTACTCTTAGCCAGCAGGGGCAAGCTTGCTGCCGGCTCAACCAAACCCGATGTTCCTACGACCAGCATCACGCGGCACTCCCCTGCTTCCCTGTGGGCCTGGCTTAAAGCGTTTCTAGGGATTGGTTCCCCAAAAAAAACGGCATCGGGCTTGAGAACTCCTTTACAGACCGGACATAAAGGAGGTAGTGAGCTTAACTCTATCTCACCGGCTGGATACAGGGCGCTGCATTCCAGACAGATAAGCCTCCGCACGTTTCCGTGAAACTCAATGACTCTTTGATTTCCTGCCTTCTGATGCAGGCCGTCAACATTTTGGGTAATGATACTGCTAAGATAACCTCTCTCTTCCATAACGGCCAAGGCGAGATGAGCCGGGTTGGGAAGGGCTTTTTCCACTATTTCCAGGATCTCTTTATGCATAACCCAGGCGCTCCCGGGATTGCGCCTGAAGCCTTCAATACTGGCCATCTCTTCGGGATCATACTTCTCCCATAAGCCTCCCTGGCCACGGAAGGGCATAATTCCACTGGCCACCGAAATACCTGCGCCGGTCAGCGCAACTACCTTCCCCGCGCTGATCTTTTGCGCCGCATCCTTAACCTTTTTTTGCTCTTCCGGAGGAAACATTTTTTTTCTCCTTTCACCATTCAAGACGAGGTAAACAGATACCCGGCATCTATTACTCCGGCATTTCCCCAGAGACGTTCCAAATTATAAAAAGTTCGTTCTTCTGGAACAAAGATATGGATAACCAGCACACCAAAATCCAGCAAAATCCAGCGCCCCTCCTGGTAGCCCTCGACGCGCAATAAGCTGTACTCATCGCCGCGAAGGTTTTCCAGCAGGTGATCGCATAACGCTTTGGTATGGATAACGGAGGATCCGCTGCAGATCAAAAAATAATCTGCAATAAGCGAAACTGTACCAATCTCTAAAATAGTAATATCCGTCGCCTTTTTTTCATTTAACAAACGAACCGCCTTGAGGGCAAATTCCTTTGTTTTAAAAGACAAATACATCTCCTCCTTGCTTCTACAACGAAAAATTTTTTCCAACAATAACTGTTATCATAGCGGGATGGTCCGGCATTGGTTCCTTAAAAAATTCGGCGCCGATCAGCAGAGCAATCTCTCTGGCCGGTTCAATATTCTCCAGGTGCGAAATCACCTGGCTGGACTGATAATCAAAAGAGTCTGCGTTATCAATCCTGACAACCTGGAATCCTTCTTCTTTTAATAGCTCTCCTACTGTGGAGGCGATTCCGGTAACGCCGCTGCCGTTTAAAACCTCTATGGTAATAAGTTCCCGGGGCAAAATGAAATCCTGACCAAGATTCTGCATCACCAGTACCAGTTGCTCAAGATTCGGCTCGAAAAAAGTGTCCCCGTTAATATCACGCCATACTCCCGGAAGCTGGATAACCATGCATTGAGGATCAAAAAGCGGCCCCAGACGCCCATAAAATGCCTTTAGCTCCTTCCAGGAAAGGTCGGTTTTAAAGTAGGGAGACACTTCCCTGATAATCCGGGATAAGTTAAATGGACCCTTTTTATCCCCGGAGAGTTTTACTAACTCCCCCACATGGTTTGCCCGGCGCAGAGCGCGAACAAGAGGGTCTTCACCGTTTTCACCCTGAAGGAAGTAATCAAGATAGTCCTGGCCCTTCAAGGGAAACCCTTTATACTCTATACCGCCACAGCAATCAACCAGGGCAGGAATACCGTCGTAGTTGATTTCCAGATAATGGTGAACGGGTGAGCCCAGGAAGAAAGAAAGCTGCTTAACCAACAACTCCGCACCCCCTTCATTGTAAAAATGACTGGGGGTATAAAAAGACCTTAAAGTGCTTTCCGTAGCGGCATCTTCAGAAAGAGGTTCTTCCGGGGAAGGCTCTTCTGTTCTTTTTTCTTCTCCGCGATGCAGCAATATATCCCCTGGAATAAATATAGTATGAAAGGAGTCCTCTGATACCGGGAAGTTTAAAAAAAATATTTCCTCGATACTGGCTTCGCCGTTATCCTGCCACAAACCGTACAGGAGATAGTTAATTCCACCCGTTTGCGGCGCATCGCGCAAACTGCGGGCCCACTCCGCTTCGTTCTGTAAAGCCCGGAAAGAGCCCAAAAAGCGTGTTCCCCACAGCAAAACAGCGATTAGCAGGAGAAGAGACAGGAAAAAAACAAGCCGTTTTTTGTGGAGCCGCATCCTCTTCCCTGATGTTTTTTTTCTCGTCAGGCTATCATGATTCATATTTCATGTAACTCCCGCTATTTTTTTCTTAACGATAAAATCAGAGAATTGCGAAAAGAAATAGAACCGGGGTGCATCAATCTTCCCCTCTCCAGAACCCTCTTTATTGTGAGGTTAACAGCGCCGAGAAGGGCCCTTTCCAGATCTGAAAAGGCCAGCTCTCTTATCTCTATGGCACCAGAATGGGTCCTTCCGGGTTCAATATAATCTGCCAGGTACACTATCCGGGCAAGCAGCGACATCCCGGCAGCACCGGTTGTATGCACTTTGACGGCTTCCAGAACTTCTCCATCCTCGATCCCCAGTTCCCATTTCAGCAACCAGGCACCGACAGGTGCATGGAGCAAAGATGGTTCCTGCAGGCTCAAGTCATCGGCCAGATTGTTTTCCACAGCAATCCTGTACAGCCTCTCGTTGGAAAAACTCTTCCCGTAGTCATGCATTAAACCGGCCAGAGAAGCTTTTTGCGTATCGGCTCCATAATTAAGAGCGAGCCGGTATGCCGTTTCTTCGACACCAACGCTGTGTACAAAAAGATCGGGGCTGCAACAGGCTCTAAGTTTTTCCCGGGCTTCAGACAGTTTCATCTATTTAAAACACCTACGTTATATAATTTGACATAAAAAAAAACAATCCTTCTTCAACATTTTTTTTATATAAAAAAGGCAACTTTAAAGTTGCCTATTCTCTCTGGGTTTAGCTTCGTTTACAACCAGGCGGCGCCCGTCTACCTCTGCACCGTTCATGTTTTCCATTATCCTTTCGGCATCCTCATCATTTACCTCCACGAACCCATACCCCCTGGAACGACCGGTAGCTCTTTCCGTAATAATACGACAACCTAAAACTTCTCCGTATTTCGCAAAAGCGTCCCGGAGCTCATCCTCCGTGGTCCCCCAGGAAACATTCCCTACATAAAGGGTTTTCACCATTTTGTCACCTCGCTTCCCGGCATATGTACTCTTTCTATATTATGCAGAAGTAAAATCCAGATTATACTCTCTCCTTCACCTCCCAAGTAGAATGCCGGTGGGTAACCTGGAGAAATCCGGGAATTTATTTCAACCAATCCCTTATTCTTAGTAGTGATGTTTACCCGGCAGGCATATCGCGAAATAAAAACATTAATTCGACAACATTTGACACATTTTTACATTGCCCTTAATTTTTTAAATCATAGCATTTAAGAGAACGGAAGTCAAGCAGTCACTGCCTATAAAGTTTGTTTTTGTAAATATACTGCTCTACAGGCTCAGGCGTCAGGTATTTAATAGTTTTACCTTCAGCTATCCTACGCCTGATATCGGTCGAGGAGATGGCCATGGCCGGTATTTCAAGAAAATGAATTTTTTTGGCTATTTTAGCAAAAGCCGATCCAAAAATAGTTTTTAGTTTGTTAAAAGGGTATCCCGGGCGGGAAGCAGCTATAAATGAACAGGCCTCCAGAAGCTCTTCGTAATCCTTCCAGGTCTTTATATCAAGGATAGCATCTGCTCCGGTAATAAAATAGAGATTTAGCCCGTTTTTATAAATCTGGAAAAAACGCCGGACAGTATCGATAGTATAGGAGAGCTGGTTATTCTCTATTTCCAGTCGAGACACGGTAAAATAAGGGTTGTCGACTACAGCAAGCATCGTCATGATATAGCGGTGTTCAGCCGGACTTATATATTTTTGCTCCTTGTGCGGTGGGGTGCCTGCAGGCATAAAAATGACATGATCCAGCTTAAACTGCTGGCGCGCCTCTTCCGCAGTAACCAAATGCCCGATATGTATAGGATCAAAAGTACCGCCCATGATCCCCAGGTTTATAGATTCGCCTGTGGCTTTGGGTAAAAGAAAACTCATCCCCATCTCTTCCTTTTTTGCGACTTAAAGAGAATAAGTAAATTCCATATCGCCGATGCGCACGATATCTCCTTCCTGAATGCCCATGCGGACAAGTTCCTCTTCCACACCCAGGCTTTCGATGACCTTCTGGAAACGGCGCAAACCCTCGGAGCTCTTAAAATCAGCCTGATGCGCTGCCTTTTCGACTGCGTCACCGCTGACCAGGTAAACTTTTCCATCGACCTGGATATGTAGCGGACGGGCTGCCACCGGGGGTAGAAAAATAATACTGTCCGTTAACTCTTCTTCAGGTAGAACGTTTCTTTCCTGGACACACTTGTATAGTTCTTCCAGAAGACTCTCAATTCCTTCTCCTGTAACCGCAGATATAGGAAACAAGTTGGTGTTTTTAATCCTGGCACGGAATTTTTGGAGATTTTCCTTCGACGACGGCAAATCCATTTTATTGGCAGCGAGGATGGCCGGTTTATCAAGCAATTCCTGATGATAAAGCCCCAACTCTTTCCTCAGGGCAGAATAATCTTCGTAAGGATCCCGCCCCTCTGTTCCGGCCATATCAATTAAATACAGCAAAACACCCGTTCTCTCGATATGTTTTAAAAATTGATGCCCCAGTCCTGCGCCCTGGTGAGCGCCTTCAATTATTCCCGGGAGATCGGCTACGACAAAGGAACGCTCTTCTCCCAGGTAGACAACTCCGAGCTGAGGGACAAGGGTTGTAAAAGGGAAAGGAGCGATTTTGGGCTTAGCAGCAGAGATCCGTGAAAGCAGCGTGGATTTTCCGGCATTGGGGAAGCCGACAAGGCCAACATCGGCCAGAAGCTTCAGCTCTAGAATAAGTGTGCGCTCCTCCCCGGGCTCTCCTTTTTCAGCGAAATCCGGAGCGCGGCGTTGTGAAGTAACAAAGCGCGTGTTGCCGCGCCCGCCCCTTCCGCCCCGGGCAACCACAACTTTAATGCCCCGGCGTGGGAGATCTGCAAGCATCGTCCCCTTTTCGTCTTTAATAACCGTCCCAACGGGCACCTGTACAGTTAAAGAGCTGCCGCTTCTCCCCTGTTTGTTTTTTCCCTGACCATGGGAACCGTTGGCTGCATACATGTGCGGCCGGTAGCTGAGATCGATCAGCGTATTTTTTTCCGCTGAGGCGACAAATATTACGTCTCCTCCGTCCCCGCCGTCTCCCCCGTCAGGGCCTCCCCGCGGCACATATTTTTCTCT
>DLUO01000023.1:1642-4974 GCA_003444595.1 Bacillota bacterium | reverse complement strand
GATCACCTTGTTTAAAAAAAATCCCGGGAACCCCCGGGTTATAATCTAGACTTGCGGGTAGACGCTAACTTGTTTTTTGGTCTTGCCAAGTCTTTCATAGGTTACCAGGCCGTCGGTAAGGGCAAAAAGTGTATCATCTTTTCCGCGGCCGACATTAAGCCCGGGATGAATTCTTGTGCCTCTCTGGCGGACAATAATACTGCCGGCCGACACCTCTTGACCGCCATAACTTTTTATGCCAAGCCTTTTAGCATTGCTGTCACGGCCGTTACGGGAGCTCCCGACACCTTTTTTATGAGCAAATAATTGCAGGTTCATATTACGCATTTTAACCGACCTGATTTAAAAAACCAGGCCCGCACCTCCTTTCCTAAAAAGATATTTCCCGGGAAATTGTTGCTTAAACAATTCCCTCAATTATTCATTATTATATTATACCTTATTAATCTTTAAATAATATATACCGGGGGTACGCTTTCGCTGTTTCCTCCAGCCCCAGCAGCATCGTTTCCAATAACAGGTGGCACTTCTCTTCCTGTTCTTTCCCCATCTTCGCCGGCGGGGCAATCAACAGGTAACCCTCTTCCATCTTAACGGGTAGCTTCAGGCCAACCAGGTCTTCAAGGGCAAAAATGATCGTCTGGGTGAGAACTGAAACAGCGGCACATACAATATCATTTCCATGAGGGGCAAAAAGGGCATGGCCCTGGATCTCTATATTAACAGGATTACCCTTGTTGTCCCGTTTTACCTTTATCTCAATCATCTGCTTGTGCTTAACAGGGTCTCACCCTGTATTAACTTCAATCTTCTCTATTATAACCTGGGTGAAGGGCTGGCGGTGGCCCTGTTTCTTTCGGTAATTTTTCTTGGGCTTGAATTTAAAGACAACAATTTTTTTGCCCTTTCCATGAGATAGCACTTTACCGACAACCTTTGCGCCCGACACGTAAGGAAAACCTACCTGCGTTCCTTCATCACTTCTAACGGCAAGCACCTTTTCAAAAACAACTTCGGTCCCGGGTTCGGAGGGCAGCTTTTCTACCTTGCAAACACTTCCCTCAGAGACCCTATACTGCTTGCCACCCGTTTCAATAATGGCATACATTTTTACTTTTTACCTCTCTCTTTATAAACTCGCCGTACAAGGTAACTTTACCGGAGTAAAAGTTTTGGGGAACCTTGTCCGTGCGGCCGAATGCCCTGTAATTTTAGCACATAAGATAATTATTGTCAATGAACTGGAGGTTCTCTGATCGTGTCAAGTAACAGGTCTCTCTTTCCTGCTTTAAAAGCAGTTTTTTGATCCTGCCCCTATTAAGATTTTACTCACAGCAAAACGGTGAAACCGAGAAACCGGTTTTCGCGTTCGGCACAGTTTTTTGAATACTCCGCTCACCTTAATGTATCTTGAATTCAATCTGTCCCAGGGTCCTGGAGGGATTTAACCTTTTCGGCAAAGATATCGGTAAGCGATTCCGCTATTTCTTCGGTAAAACCTTCGCCATAGATACGGTAGGAAGGCTTTTCCGGATCGGGAAGAACCAGTGCCCAACCATCCGGGTAATAAAATTTCAAGCCGTCAATCATTTCGACCTTTTCGGCCTTACCCGGCCCCTCCTGGATAAGGCGGCGCATTACCCGCCCCTTTTGTCCCCAGGGACACGCAATTTCCTTTTGACGCAGATTAATTCCCGGTATCTCTTTTAAGAAGGTGGAAAGGCTTTTTCCTCCCTGTGCCAGAGCGTTTAAAATTTTAAGCAGTGAGGTAACAGCGTCAATTTGTAAGAATCCTGTAGGCAAATAGCTCCTGCTGTCTAGGGTAGCGCTATTTTTAGTTATTTCCTTAATTTTTTCCTGGAAATGCCGGGGAAAGGTCTTACTGCGCAGGACTATCCCCCGGTTTTTGCGAGCCAACTCTTCATGTATCCAGGAGGCAGAGATAGGCTGCACCAGCATGGGCGTTTTCCCGGATTGCAGAATGAGCAGTGAGAGTAATGCCTGGTACAGTTCGCCGGATATTTCGTTGCCCTCTTCATCAAACAGCACCATTTTTTCAGCACTGGGATCCATCCAGAAGCCGAGGTCTACTTCCCCTCTCACAATACCGTGGGCAATTTCATTTTTGTGGCAGTAGAAATCATCCTCTTTCCAGCAGGCCAGTTTTGTCCTGGCGGGAGGATAGTAAACAATAAGGTTACAGTTGAGTTCCTGCAATAGGGGTACCAGGAAATTCTGCAAGTGGGGAGGCGGGAAAGCAACCAGAAGTGAGAAATTGGCTTCCTTGATGGACTGCAGCGAGAGATCTTTTAAAATTGTTTGGGCATAGATCTTGTTGTAATCGTTGATTACTTTTAAATAGCCCAGTTTATCCTTTCTGGCCCGGGGGAAATCATCCCTTAAGTATAGCTGTTCCAGATTTCGTTCCCGGGAATGAGGTAAATTAAGCCCTTCTTTATCAAAGAAACGTATGGCGCTGTACCCGTAATTGGAAGAGCAAGAGTGGATATAGATACCCCCCTCTGCCTGTAAAGAGGTTACCGCGATGCGCATTACAGGGGCAATTGTCTCTCCAATGTCAATCACTTCCGCCCCTCCGGCCAGCAAGCCCACTGTAACCGCTTTTCTCAAAAGCTGTGAAGGCCCCCAGGTATCACCACCGATTACGACCGGCACGGCCCCTCCGAGCATAAAGGCAAAAGCCGAACCCATTCGAAGAGCGTTCTCCAGGGTCAAATCCCCGTTTAGCTCGCCGCGGACTCCGTCGACGCCGAACAGTGACCTTCTGAACTGGTTCCCCCAAATAAGATTGCTGTTAACCACAGCTCCGCTCTCTATCCTTTTATAGGGCCATATTTTTATACCGGGCTTTATCGTTGCTTTTCTCTCAATAATACTCCCGTCACCGACAACTGCTCCTTCATAGGCGGCGCTGCCCGTCTCCATGCGGACACCGCCGGCTAAAACACTGCCCCTGATAATAGAATTTTTTTGTAGTGTTACCCGCGACCAGGTTATGCTTCTTTTCGTGGACACTTTTTCAGAAAGGTGATTGTATGAACCCAGAACAGTATATTCACCAATGCTGGACTTTGTATCAATATATGTGCCTTTATTAATAAAGAAGGGCGGCATAAGGCGGACGCCGGGAGCTATATAAACGTCTTCGGCAATCCAGACTCCCTCTTCCTCCTCTTCTGCAGGAAGCTTTACTTTCACTTTTTTATCCAGAATATCATAGTGAGCATAACGGTACTGTTCCAGACTGCCGATATCGCACCAGTACCCGGACAGGACACAGCCAAAAAGAGGCTCGCCCTTTTCCAGTAGCA
>DLUO01000023.1:0-1319 GCA_003444595.1 Bacillota bacterium | reverse complement strand
CTGAAAACCTCTCCCCACCGGGGCTTTTCCAGGAAACGAATAATTCTCCCTTCATCGTTAACCATAACAACGCCGTATTCCAGAGGATTCTCCTGGGGAGTCAGAATAATGGTAGCCAGAGCGTTTTTTTTCCGGTGAAATTCTAAGGCTTCGCTTAGATTAATATCCGTCAGACAATCTCCACTGATAACCAGAAAGGTTTCGTCCAAAAAAGATGCTGCATTTTTTACGCTACCCGCCGTTCCCAGCGGCTCTTCTTCTAAAAAGTAGGTAAAATTGGCCCCCAGAGGAGATTTTTCGCCAAAATAATCCATAATATTTTCTGGAAGATACTGCAACGTAACTGCCAGATTATGTATATCGTGGTCTACCAGGAGTTCTACTATATATTCCATCATGGGCTTTTCCATTAAAGGAACCATAGGTTTAGGACGATCGCAGGTCAAAGGACGCAGTCTTGCTCCTTCTCCGCCGGCCATGATTACTGCTTTCATACTTTTCATCTCCATCCAGTTTATAATTTAGCCGTCCGGCCATCTTCCTTCTCCGGTATTTTTTTATCAGCAACCAATTATTATTATCTCCTTTCTGAGAAGATTAACTCTCTCCAAAAGCGATAAAATGCCCCCGGAGCTTTTGAAAGGAACATAAATAATATTCAATATTTAGAAATCGCTTAAATTTTGATTCACTGCCTTTCATCATAGTAATTCAACTTAGTTGAGTAAACCGGATAGTAGTAACCATTAACACCGTAAAGACAACTGGATGGTGCCGTTTTTTCTTGTAATCCGAAATAGGGAACCCAGATGAGGTCGAGGAATTTACTTAAAGCAAAAAAGAAAAAGCAGTCTTGTGACTGCTAAATTAGTTTTATGTCAGTCTTCAGATGTAATCAGCTTATTTTTGTCCTGTTCTCCATTTCCTCTTTCGAAAAACAGTTAAATTCAACGAAGAAAAGCTGATATATTTATCCTTCATCCGATCTTTCGCACCCTTAAAATCAAAAATAGATAATTTAGCTTCTCGCACATTTAGAAAAACAGCATTAGGCCCAGGACCTATAATTAGCCATATGTGCAAGCAGCTAGAGGTACGGAAAACTATCAACGTAACAAGGGCAGAGTCGGCCACATAGATGATTTTCTTGAGTTCTTCTAAATTGAAATGTTCCGGCAGCTGCCTGTGTAAGCTCAGAAGCCAGGTTAAAAAAGCCCGGTAAATGGGAGATAAACTGCAGCGTGGGAAGAGATCGGAAAGATATCTCCCGGCAAAAAAAGCGCTTCCTACAAGATCAGGAATTTAAAAAAGAGCTTTAT
>DLUO01000060.1 GCA_003444595.1 Bacillota bacterium | reverse complement strand
ATTCCCATCCATGGTCAGAGGCCGGCTGCCGACGTCCATGTCGGCAGGGTCGCCTCCAGCCCTCACTTCACCGTGAACTTTAAACTTCGCTCCACAAGTCGCTCGCTACAACCTTGCCCCACCTTAAAAGATTAAAAGTTCCGGCAGGAAAAGAAGTAAGGCATGAAGGGCGGTGCTGCAGAAGATGTTTCTGGTGCGGTAATACATGTAACCAAGCATAAAAAACGTAAGGGGAATGAAAAAAAACGATTGCAGTAAATCGTCGGGAGAGGTAGAGATGCCCCGGGGCTTACACAGTAAATTCAGCGAAAATAAAGCGGAAAAAACTAACGGTGTCAGGATAAGACCCATCCATTTACCCCCGAGTCTCTCCAGCAGAGTATGTAAAAAACCCCTCCAGCAGGACTCTTTAGCCAGGGCATAGAAAGAACATAGCAGGAACTTGAAGGCAATCTCCAGGTAGGTAAATTCCGGCAGTATTCCTGTAGGAAACTGGAAAGCGGAAAAAGCTGTTATAATAAAAAATACTATCAGGGCAAGGATTAGGCAGCGCTGCAGATGCCACCCGGTTACAATGATAGTCGGTGTGGTGATGACCTGTTTCCGGGCCAAAATGAAAAGAAGAAGTGCCAGGGCAAGATATAGTATAACAGAAAAAGGATCAATTAAACTATTAAATGGCCTGAATCCTGAGAATTTCTCTGCAAGGAAGACTACAGGAAAAATTATCAGTGCCAGAAAGAGTTCCTGTCGGGTAGGGGGCGTATTTGCCAGTAAATGCAGAAGTTTGACCGAGGGATGCAAATCCAGCGTGAGTATCTGTATGGTTAGAATAACTATGCAGGAGATAAGACTGAAATACAACAGGTAACGGCCAATATTTTCTCCCGCGTGAGGGAGGGGAAAATCCTGTTGAACGATGCCGTTTTCGAGGTAGAAATAGTATGACTCCGGAGGGGGCAGGAACATATATGTAAAGCCGATACCGCTAAGCTGCGGAAGCTTAATTTTCTGGCCGGCATAGGCCAAAACCCTTTTCTTTAAAGAGAGGTCTTCCAGTGTTAAAAAAAGTGTATCCTTTTTTAAGCGCAGGAAAGTATTATCACTTAAGGCCAGAAAGCCGTAGGTTATCTTGTGGCTCCGGTTTTCTTCCGATACGGTGAGCTCTTCTTTGTTTTTCTGAATAACGATACCGTGAAAAACTCCTTTGTAATAAACAGGTATGACTATACTGTCCTTGGGGAGGTGAAACTCATATTCTCCCAGGTGAAAATGCCAGGACTCACAGCGGTACACTTCTTTAAAAGTAAAACGGGGTGAAATAATGCCGGTAGCTTTATAGCCGGAAATGGAAAGGCTAAAAGCAGCCAGACTGGAGGAAAGAAGCATTATTAAAAGGACAGTAAAGTGGGTTATGGGATTAAGTTTAAAAGAAATCTTCACAGTATCTGTCATCCGGGTTTTTTAGGGACTGGTATTCTAAGCGGAACCCTATTATCTTTTTCGCTATTTTTTGATTAATTCCTGCATTTTCCGCGGGAGACGATAAAATGAAAAGTTTCAATTTTAAGGTTCTTTTTTGTTTCTTTCTCTTTGAGCTTTTAAGTTTTTTAAAAATGTAGTAAACTGTACTGGGCTTATATATCAAGAGAGAGGGTTGAAAGGTGTGCTACTGGCTATCGATGTCGGTAATACCAACATCATGTTGGGTGTATATGATGGGGAAGAGCTGAAAATGTGCTGGCGAATTTTTACCGATCGCCGGAAGACCTCCGATGAATACGGGGTTTTAATCCGGAATCTTTTTCAGCAAAACAGGCTGCAGGCGGAGTGCATTGATGCGGTGATTATCTCCTCTGTAGTGCCCTCATTGCACTACCCCCTGGAAAAGATGATTGAGAAATACTTTAATATTTTACCACTTATGGTAGGTCCCGGGATAAAAACAGGTCTTAACATCTTATATGACAACCCTCGCGAAGTAGGTGCGGACCGTGTTGTAAACGCGGTGGCTGCGATCGAACTATACGGTGCTCCTTTGATTATTGTTGATTTTGGTACAGCCACAACTTTTGATGCTATTTCTGAAAAGGGGGATTATCTGGGAGGGGCTATTGCTCCGGGTATTACTATTTCCATGGAAGCCTTGTTCCAGAAAGCGGCTAAACTGCCCCGCGTCGAACTTGTTAGACCCCTTAAAGTCATTGGTAGGGATGCCGCTTCCTGCATACAATCAGGTATAATATTTGGCTTTGTAGGCCAGGTAGACGGTATCGTTAAACGTATGGTCAAAGAATTTTCTCAAAAACCCTTCATTGTAGCAACGGGAGGGCTGGCAGGGCTTATAGCCAAAGAGTCCGAGACGATTGAAGAGGTCAATCCTTTTCTGACTCTTGAAGGTTTGCGCATAATATACCGGAAAAATGTAATCCCCTTGGGGAAAAAATGAAACTGTGAATTTTTTTTTAATAATGGCAGGAATTTGCGTTGAAAAAGCGAATCTTTTTAGGTGAAGTCTGAAAAAGCTGATTTATAAGGAAAATATGGCAGATTTTTAGGAATTATCTTAAAATATTTTAGATTTACGTTAATTGTGAAACTTGTAACAATCCTTAAGGGGTACTGCAGTTTTGGCAACGGCAGGGATGATCTTATTTGGCTAAGAAAAAACAGCGATGGGTAAGTTCTGTTCGCTATTTTAACCTCGCGCTTTCCTTCGGGATCACCATGGTTGTAGCGGTTTTTCTTGGGCTCTACGGGGGATGGTGGATAGACCGTCGCCTGGGGACTTTTCCGGTTTTTATGTTGTTGGGGATTTTTTTAGGGATAGGAATAGGTTTTTATAACTTGTGGAGCGAATTGAATGAATTGATGGGAAAGAAGCCGGAGAAGGAGTCAGATCGGGGAAACGATGAGAGACGGGAATAAGGAACCAAAGGGCGCAGAAAAAATTATGGCGATACTGGGTATGGGTATTTTAATCATATCCTTGTTGCTCGGCTACTGGGCCTATGCACTGGGGGTAGCCCTGGCTGCCCCTGTTGCCTGGTTCTTTTACCGCTGGCAGATGAGGGCTGTAGTCAACGCGGAAGGCCTTTCTCCCCGAAAAGCAACCAACAAGCTGGTAGCCCGTTCGCTAATAAGGTTTATTGTATTCTTAGGTATGATTGGCCTTTCTTCCTTGGGCGGAGAAATATTTTTTTTCGGGGTAGCA